>URCN01000003.1:0-45299 GCA_900546335.1 uncultured Streptococcus sp. | reverse complement strand
AGCATCCTGATCTAGACGCATTACCTTAACTCCCATAGTTGAGCGTCCAGTTTGTGAAATATTGGCAACATTTGTACGGATCATGACACCTGTATCTGTGATAATCATCAAGTCTTCATCCCCCTTAACAGTGAGGAGACCTGCCAGAGGACCATTCTTCTCAGCAACATTGGCTGTCTTCATCCCTTTACCACCACGGCCTTTAGTAGGATATTCAGTAGCAAGTGTACGTTTACCATATCCTTTTTCAGTGATGATAAGAACTTCGTCTTGGTTTGTAATCACGCTAGCGCCAACTACGGTGTCACCCTCACGAAGATTGACCCCTCGGACACCTGTCGCGATACGGCTCATGCCACGAACAGCTGATTGATTAAAGCGAACAGCATAACCAAACTTGGTACCAATGATAATATCCGTATCTTCTTCTGTCAGCAAGACATTAATTAATTCGTCTTCATCCTTGAGATTCAAGGCTTTCAGTCCATTTTGACGAATGTTAGCAAACTCTTTGACACTGGTTCTCTTCACGATACCGTGACGAGTTGTAAAGAAGAGATAGGCGTCATCACTACGTTCAGACTCAACGTTGATAATGGTCTGAATGCTCTCACCTTCGTCCAACTTCAATAGATTGACAACTGGCAATCCCTTAGCAGTACGACCGTATTCAGGGATTTCATAACCTTTAAGGCGGTAGACACGTCCTTTATTAGTAAAGAAGAGCAGATGATCATGGGTGCTGGTTGAAACCAGCTCACGCACAAAGTCATCATCCTTAACCCCAGTACCTTGAACCCCACGGCCACCACGTTTTTGGGCAGTAAACTCACCTTGGTCCAGACGTTTGATGTAGCCCTTGTTCGAAAGGGTAATCAAGACATCCGTTTCTTCAATCAAATCTTCATCTTCAAGAGTTAAGACTTCACCGACCATCAACTCCGTACGACGTTTGTCACCAAACTTGCGTTTGACTTCGTCCAATTCCTCTTTGATGATTTGCGCCACGCGCTCAGGCTTGGCAAGGATATCAGCCAAATCTGCAATCAAGGCAATCAATTCATCATATTCAGACTGAATCTTATCACGTTCCAATCCTGTCAAACGACGAAGACGCATATCAAGGATTGCCTGACTTTGACGCTCTGAAAGCTTAAACTTGCTCATCAACTCAGCTTGTGCTTCGGCATCTGTTTCACTTGCACGGATAATACGAATCACTTCGTCGATATGATCTAGCGCAATTAGAAGACCTTCTAAGATGTGCGCACGCGCTTCTGCTTTTTCCTTGTCAAAACGAGTACGACGAACAACCACTTCTTTTTGGTGCTCGATATAAGCATCCAAAATTTGACGAAGGGACAAGATTTTTGGCACACCATTTTCAATCGCCAACATGTTGAAACCAAAGTTAGTTTGCATCTGGGTCATCTTGAAGAGGTTGTTAAGGATAACGTTGGCAGACGCGTCGCGTTTAACCTCGATTACAAAGCGAACGCCTTCACGATTGGACTCATCACGTACAGCTGTAATGCCCTCAATTCGTTTTTCCTGAACCAAGCGAACAATATGCTCATGCACCTTGGTTTTATTAACCATATAAGGGAATTCCGTTACAACGATGCGCTCACGACCCGTCTTAGTCGTCTCAATCTCTGTACGAGAACGAAGAACAATCGATCCTTTACCAGTTTCGTAAGCCTTATGAATACCTGATTTCCCCATAACAAGGGCACCGGTTGGAAAATCGGGACCAGGCAAGACTTCCATCAAGTCCTTAGTCGTCACATCTGGATTGTCCATGACGAGCTTCACAGCATCAATGGTTTCACCCAAGTTGTGAGGAGGAATGTTGGTAGCCATCCCTACGGCAATCCCAGTTGCCCCATTGACCAAAAGGTTTGGAAAACGAGCTGGCAAAACCAAGGGTTCACGTTCGTTAGCATCGTAGTTATCTACGAAATCAACTGTGTTTTTATTGATATCACGAAGCATTTCCAGAGCAATCTTGCTCATACGTGCCTCAGTATAACGCTGTGCGGCAGCACCATCCCCGTCCATAGAACCAAAGTTTCCATGCCCATCAACGAGCATGTAACGATAGCTCCACCACTGGGCCATACGAACCATAGCCTCATAAATAGACGAGTCTCCGTGAGGGTGGTATTTACCCATAACATCCCCTGTAATACGAGCTGATTTTTTATGGGGTTTATCTGGAGTAACACCTAGTTCATTCATTCCGTAAAGAATACGACGGTGAACTGGTTTTAAGCCATCTCGAACATCAGGAAGAGCACGCGCTACGATAACACTCATGGCGTAGTCGATAAAGCTGGTCTTCATCTCCTTTGTCAGATTAACATTCACTAAGTTTTTATCCTGCATTAATAAATGCCTCATTTCACAATTAGTAACTAGATATATTATACCATAAAGTGTAGATCATTTCAGTCTTTGAAAATCACTAAAACGTTTACATCAAGAACAAGAAGGCATTTCCGTGACAAAGCTTTTTAAAAGTGATAGAATGAAAATATCTGGGGAATTCCCTAAAAAAATTGAAGGAGATGTTTAGAAAATGACTTCTACTAAACAACACAAAAAAGTGATCCTTGTCGGTGACGGTGCCGTAGGTTCATCTTATGCTTTCGCGCTTGTTACCCAAGGAATTGCACAAGAGCTTGGAATCATTGAAATTCCTCAATTGTTTGAAAAAGCGGTTGGTGACGCAGAAGACCTTAGCCATGCCCTTGCCTTCACTTCACCTAAAAAAATCTACGCTGCAAAATACGAAGACTGTGCTGATGCTGACCTTGTAGTTATCACTGCTGGTGCTCCTCAAAAACCAGGTGAAACTCGTCTTGACCTTGTAGGTAAAAACCTTGCAATCAACAAATCAATCGTTGAGCAAGTTGTTGCTTCTGGTTTCGATGGTATCTTCCTTGTAGCAGCTAACCCAGTTGACGTTTTGACTTACTCAACTTGGAAATTCTCTGGATTCCCTAAAGAACGCGTTATCGGTTCTGGTACTTCTCTTGACTCAGCTCGTTTCCGTCAAGCACTTGCTGAAACAATCGGTGTTGACGCTCGTTCAGTCCATGCCTACATCATGGGTGAACACGGTGACTCAGAATTCGCTGTTTGGTCTCACGCTAACGTTGCCGGTGTTAAATTGGAACACTGGTTACAAGCAAACCGTGACTTAAACGAAGCTGACCTTGTTGAACTTTTCATCTCAGTTCGTGACGCTGCCTACTCAATCATCAACAAGAAAGGCGCTACATACTACGGTATCGCAGTTGCCCTTGCTCGTATCACTCGTGCTATCCTTGATGACGAAAATGCAGTACTTCCACTTTCAGTATTCCAAGAAGGACAATACGGTGTTGAGAACGTCTTTATCGGTCAACCAGCTATCGTTGGTGCACACGGTATCGTTCGTCCAGTAAACATCCCATTGAACGACGCTGAAACACAAAAAATGCAAGCATCTGCAAAAGAGTTGCAAGCAATTATTAATGAAGCATGGAAAAACCCTGAATTCCAAGCAGCTTCTAAAAACTAATGAAAAGAAGGTTCTCATCCATGGGAACCTTTTTCTTTTTGCCCCAAAAATACCCCAAAGCAACAAAAAAAAGCCTATCGACCAAGCTAGAAAGCTTGATACAATAGGCTTTTTGAAAATTCATTATTTAACAGCGTCCTTAAGAGCTTTACCAGCTTTGAATGCTGGAACTTTAGAAGCTGCGATTTTGATTTCTTTACCAGTTTGTGGGTTGCGACCTTTACGTGCAGCACGCTCACGAACTTCAAAGTTACCAAAACCGATCAATTGAACTTTTTCACCAGCTGCAAGGTATTCAGTTACTGCTGCGAATACAGCGTCAACTGCTGCTGCTGAATCTTTCTTAGTCAATTCTGTAGCTTCTGCTACTTTAGCGATCAAATCTTGTTTGTTTGCCATGTTAATAAATCCTCCAAATAATTTCTAATTAACAAATATAATCATATCCTAAAATTGGCTATAGGTCAAGTCAAAAACACTATTTCTAACGATTTTTCTCTATTTTTTTAGGAATTGTAACGAATTAGAATGGCCCATGCATTTTCTCCCGTATGTGTTTGAATAATAGACCCTGTTTCCAATACAGAGATTGGTTTTTCTACATAAGTTTGCAACAAGTTCTTCATCTCATTTGCCCATTCATTTGTACCTGCATATGAGATTCCAATCTCTGCCACTGATTGATGTGAGAGCGTCTCAGTCAACTCGTCGAGCCATTTTTTGAATGTCTTAGCACCCCGTCCCTTAACGATAGGCTGGAGTTCATGATTCTTCATCTGCATCACAACTCGGATGTTCAAAAGAGAGCTTAATAATCCCGTCACACGTCCGATACGTCCGCCTTTAACTAGATTTTCTAATGTTGAAACACCGATATAGAGTTCAGTATGATTCTTAACGTCTTCTACATGAGCTAGGATAGTTTCTAAATCTTTCCCTTCTTGGGCAAGTTTAGCTGCTTCAACAACTTGAAATTTCATAGCTTGGTCTGTAAAAGAACTATCAATAACCGTCACATCAGCAGTTGAGAGACTCGCTCCTTGGCGAGCAGCTTCAACAGTTCCAGACAAGGCATGGGACATGTGAATCGCGAGAATCTGACTACCGTCTTTACCTAGTTCTTCAAAAACCTCAGCAAACACTCCCACAGGTGGCTGACTTGTTTTAGGAAGATTCTTACTTTGTTGCATAAGATGAAGGAATTCTCCCTCTTTCAAATCTGCATCCGAATAAAGCACACTATCAATCATAACTGATAGAGGGACAACAGTGATATTTAATTCTTTAACTACTTCTGGTTCGATAGTAACAGAAGAGTCCGTTACAATTTTTACTTGTGTCATAATTCAATCTTTCTAGTCTTTTCGATAGGATTGGGATTTTCTCCTTTATTATATCAAAAAAATGATAAAAAATCATAAGTGATCCGATGAAAAGAACTGAATTTTTGGTATAATCTATCTATAGAAAAGTGAGGAACAGCTATGATTCGAAAACTTCAACCGATTATCACCATTATTCTTGGAGCTGCTATCTATGCCTTTGGTCTTACCTACTTTGTTGTTCCTTATCATTTATTTGAGGGAGGGGCGACAGGTATTACCTTGATTACCTACTATCTTTTTAAGGTTCCTGTCTCATTGATGAACCTCTTAATTAATATCCCTTTATTTATCCTGGCTTGGAAGATATTTGGACCTAAGACCCTCTACTCTAGCCTTCTAGGATCTATTTCACTTTCCGTTTGGCTAGCAATCTTTGAGCGCATTCCTTTGCACATCGACTTGCAAGGGGATCTCATCATTGTCGCTTTAGTCTCAGGTGTCTTACTAGGCGTTGGTTTAGGAATTATCTTTAATGCTGGTGGAACCACTGGTGGCTCTGATATCGTTGCCCGTATCCTCAACAAATACACCAATATTTCGATTGGGAAATTGCTCTTTGGGATTGACTTTTTTATCCTAATGTTGATTTTGATTATCTTCCAGGATCTTCGTCTAGTTACCTATACCCTCTTATTTGACTTTATCATCGCTCGTGTTATTGACTTGATAGGCGAAGGAGGTTATGCTGGTAAAGGATTTATGATTATTACCCAATATCCTGATCAATTGGCCAAAGAGATTAACGATGAACTCGGACGTGGCGTTACCTTTATATCTGGTCAAGGCTACTACAGCAAAAAGGATTTAAAAATTATCTACTGTATCGTCGGTCGAAACGAAATCGTTAAAATGAAAGATATGATTCACAAAATTGATCCTCAAGCCTTTATCACCATCACTGAGGCTCATGAAATTCTGGGTGAAGGATTTACTTATGTGAAAGATTAAAAAAGCTGGGAATTCCCAGCTTTTATTCTTCTTCTGCGAGGGTTGAATGGCGGAACCCGTAAGTAAAGTAAATGACTAGACCAACTAGAAGAGCAATGCCAAAGGCAATCCAGGTATCTAGACTATATTGAAGCATAAAGGAAACACAGATAAGAATGGAAAGAATTGGCAAGAGTGGTACCAAAGGAGTTTTAAACTCTCCCTCTTTTGGCATACCCTTATCCTTTCTGAGTTTTATTATTCCGTAGGCTAGCAAAATGAGATAAGCTAGCGTACAGATATTTAAGAAGGCTGCAATACTAGCTAGAGGAAAGACTCCTGCAGCAATGGCTGAAGCAACTCCTGTTAAAAGGGTCGCATTTTTAGGAACGCGACTAGTCTTGCTTAATTGTTTGAAACTTTGAGGTAAAAGTCCATCACGCGCTAAGCTATAAATCATCCGAGATAAAGCATAAGTCATAGAGATACATACGGTTATCAGGGTTAGAATGGCTACAAGCGAAACATAATTTGCTGCCCAGCCGATACCAATACTCCGTAATGAAAATGCTACTGCATCGTCCACATTGAGCTTACTGTAGTGAACAATCCCTGTCAATACTAAGGTTACCAAGGCATAGAGAATGGTGACGATTGTTAGAGAAAGCACAATTCCGCGAGGAATATTTTTTTGCGGACTTTGAATTTCATCAACTGCCATGGAAATTGACTCAAATCCGAGAAAACCAAAGAACATCAAAGATGCGCCCGCTATAATCCCAGTACTTCCACCATATAGTTGACCAAAGCCAAAAGGAGCAAAATTCGACCAATTTTCTGGCTTGATGTACCAAATACCAACTAGGATAAATAAGGCTAGAGCTGAGAATTTCAAGACCACTAAAAGCGAATTAAATCTCAAAGCTGCCTTAGAATTTAATAAAACCAATCCCGTTACCAATGTCAGTACTAAAATAGGTAGAAGATCGATATAGGTACCTTGTTCAGGGTTAAAGGTTCCATTCAAGGCTTGGGGCATGGAGATACCATAATTACTGAGCAATCCCTTAAAGTAAGCTGCCCAGCCAGACGCCACACCTGAAACAGCTGTCATGAATTCCATGATGGTCAACCAGCCAGCAATCCAGGCTGGCAATTCTCCTAAAATCGCATAGAGATAACTATAAGCACCTCCAGTTGCAGGTACACGAGAGGCAAATTCTGCAAAAAAGAGAGCTGATAAAGAAACACATAAGGCAGAAATCACAATGGAAATCACTAGTGAGGGACCAGCTAGAGTAGCCGCCGCTGTTCCTGTAATGGTGAAAATCCCCGTCCCTACCATAGCACCGATTCCCAATAGAATCAAATCCCACAATTTCAAATGGCGACGCATCTCTGTCTGTCTCAGACTAACATCCTTGGTTCTAAAAATATTCATACTTCATCTCCACTAAATGTAATTGTTTTATTTTACCATATAAAAGCATTTTTGTGAATATTTATTAGGTTCTTTTTTGAAAAAAATTCTGAACAGAAAGGATTTCTGTTCAGATTTTGCATTTTTACCCAGTGATTCTTTCAATTATTTACTCATCAAGCGATTAAGCTCAACAGTATACCCATTGAAAGTTTTTGGGGATTTGGGATTTTTTAAACTTCAAAGTAAGGGAAGGGACGGTCACTATCTAAAGGACGATTTGGAACTTCTTGTTCCAAAATAGCGCGCCAACCTGATACCAATTCTTCAAAAGTCAATTGGGCTTCTGGAGAAGCTGTTGTCAGCTTCCGACCAAACCAAGCCATGGTTGCAGTTTCAAACTGAAGCATAGCGTACTGGATTACTGGTACATTTGCCTCTTCATAATTTTCATTTACTGCACGCGCTACTTCTGCCGCTTGCGGAAGGAGTTGATTGCTGATTTTATCAACAACAGTCGCATCCATCTCTCTCCATGAAAGAAGTTGACCATTTACCTGATAAAAGAGCTCAAAGGTTTCTTGATTTTCCTTGAAATTAGTAAGAACAAAAGCACGTTCCACGGCCTCAGGACCACCAGCAGCTTTTACAGCGTTTATCAAGAGGTTTTGTTCCATTTGTCGCCAATAATCATCTGCTTCTTCTGCTAAATCAATTGTAAAAGGTGGAACAATTTCCTCGACAGGAATTTCACCTTTATTCGCTTTTTCAACATTACCGAATAATTTTTTTAAAAATCCCATTTGCTTCTCCTTTTTGGATTTATCCGACTGAACCTTCCATTTCATAGCTAATCAAGCGGTTCAGCTCAACTGCGTATTCCATTGGAAGTTCTTTAGTGAAGGGCTCTACAAATCCCATAACGATCATCTCAGTAGCCTCAGATTCTGACAAACCACGGCTCATGAGGTAGTATAGTTGTTCCTCTGAAATCTTAGATACTTTGGCTTCGTGCTCCAAAGCAACTTGCGAGTTGTGAATTTCATTAAAAGGAATGGTATCTGACGCTGATAAGTCATCCATGATAATGGTATCACACTCGATGTGAGAAACAGATTTCTTAGAGTTCTTGTTAAAGGTTACTTGTCCACGGTAGTCAACCTTCCCTCCGCCTTTCGCGATGGATTTGGACACAATAGAGGAGCTTGTATGTGGAGCGTTGTGGATCATCTTGGCACCCGTGTCTTGGTGTTGCCCTGCATTGGCAAAGGCGATCGAAAGCATGGTACCACGGGCCCCTTCCCCATCTAGGTAAACAGATGGGTATTTCATAGTTGTTTTGGCACCTAAGTTTCCATCGATCCACTCAACAGTCGCATCTTTCAAAGCTTTGGCACGTTTTGTTACCAAGTTATAGACATTATCAGACCAGTTTTGGATGGTTGTATAACGCATATAAGCTCCGTCCAAAGCGAAAATTTCTACAATGGCAGCGTGCAAGCTGTTGCTAGAATAAGTTGGTGCTGTACATCCTTCTACGTAGTGGACGCTTGCTCCTTCATCAACAATAATCAAGGTACGTTCGAACTGACCTGTATTTTCGTTGTTGATACGGAAGTAGGTTTGAAGTGGAATATCTACCTTGACACCTTTTGGCACGTAGATAAAGGTTCCACCCGACCATACTGCAGAGTTGAGGGCTGCCAACTTGTTATCAGTCGGCGGTACCAACTTAGCAAAGTATTGTTTAAACAAGTCTGGGTATTCCTTGAGGGCAGAATCCGTATCTGTAAAGATAATTCCTAACTTCTCAAACTCTTCCTTCATGTTGTGGTATACCACTTCTGACTCGTACTGGGCAGAGGCCCCTGCTAGATAAGCACGCTCAGCTTCTGGAATTCCGATACGTTCAAAGGTTTCTTTGATTTTCTCAGGAACTTCATCCCAAGAACGGGCTGGTTTGTCAGATGGTTTTTGGTAGTAGATTAAGTCATCAAAGTCAATCTCTGACAAGTCTGCTCCCCAAGTTTGCATGGGCATTTTCTTAAAGGTTTCGTAAGATTTCAATCGAAATTCTAACATCCACTCAGGCTCACCCTTGGCAGCAGATAATTCACGAATAACACCTTCGTTGAGTCCTTTTCCTGTCGATAGGACAGGCTCTACATCATCATGGAAACCAAATTTATATTCACCAAGGTCAATTGGTTTTGGTTCTACTCTTTCTTCAGCCATAATATCCTTTCTTTCATTATATATTTCTATGTTTCTTATTTATCTTCTTGATTTTCAATTGTCTTCTTAAGGGCATTCCAAGCTAGAGTTGCACACTTAATCCGTTGTGGGAATTTGGCAACACCTGATAAGAAAGCTGCATCGCCAAGTTGGTCTTGGCGGTCATCTTTTTGACCTTGAACCATTTCTGAAAAAATGGTCGCAAGCTCTAAAATTTCTTGTTTGGTCTTGCCTAAAACTGCATCTGTCATCATACTAGCAGAGGCAGTTGAAATCGTGCATCCTGAATTTAGAAAAGCAATATCTTCCAAACGGTCCTCTGCGTCAAACTTGACAGAGAGGTTGATGACATCCCCACAAGTCGGATTGTTGAGGCTGATTTGCTCAGCGTCTTCTAACTTTCCTTGGTGATGTGGATTTTTCGAATGGTCTGCTACCACTGCCATATAAAGGCTATCTAGTTTAGAAAGTGCCATTGAAAAACTCCTTTGTCTTTTGTAGGGCATCGACTAGTTTGTCGCAATCTGCCTTGGTATTGTAGATATAAAAACTTGCACGAGCTGTTGCTGGGACTTCCAAATATTGGAGCAAAGGTTGGGCACAATGATGACCCGCACGAACGGCTACTCCTTCATAATCAAGAGCTGTTGCAAGATCATGGGGATGAAGATCACCTAAGTTAAAGGCGATGACTCCTGAACGTTGAGCCAAATTCTGTGAACCATAAATAGTCAGTCCTTCAATTGCCTGAAGTTTTGGATAGACGTATGCAATCAATTCTTGTTCATGGGCTTCAATGGCATCCATACCAATCTTTTCCAGATAATCCACTGCTGCAGCAAGTCCGATAGCACCTGCCATATTTGGCGTTCCAGCCTCAAACTTCCAAGGCAATTCCTTCCAACTAGCAGATTGCTCATAGACGAAATCAATCATCTCACCGCCAAATTCAATTGGTGACATTTGTTCAAGATACTGTGCTTTGCCATAAAGCACACCGATGCCTGTAGGGCCAGCCATCTTGTGACCTGAAAAGGCAAAGAAGTCCACATCCAAGTCCTGGACATCAATCTTCATATGAGGTGTAGATTGAGCACCATCCACTACCATGATAGCTCCAACTTGGTGGGCTAATTGAGTGATTTCTTTGATAGGGTTGACCACACCAAGAACATTTGAGGCGTGAGCTAGGGAGACAAACTTGACTTTATCAGTCAATTTAGCGCGCAAGTCATCCATATCCAGAGCTCCATCCTTGAGATAAACATAGACAAGCTCTGCCCCAGTCTTGCGGCAGACCTCTTGCCAAGGAATGATATTGGAATGGTGTTCCATGACAGAAATCAAGACCTGGTCTCCCTCAGTCAGGATTTCCTCAGCGAAGCATGCCACCCAGTTAAGGCTGGTTGTCGTTCCTCTGGTAAAGAGAACTTCCTTTGTAGAGCCTGCATGGATAAACTTACGAATGGTTTCACGAGCAGCTTCATAAGAAGCTGTTGCTCGCTCAGCCAAGGTATGAACACCACGGTGAACATTGGCATTGTCCTGCTCATAGTAGCGGTTGATTGTTTCCAGAACTGCTAATGGTTTTTGTGTCGTCGCAGCATTGTCCAGATAGACCAGAGGTTCATCGTTGACATTCTGGTCTAAAATTGGAAAATCTTTGCGAATCGCTTCTACATCTAACATAGGCTTCCCCTTAGCGTTTTGACAATTTTTCTTCGATCGTTGCAATCATTTCGTCACGAACTTCTTTGACTGGAATCTCAACAATTACGGAGCCAAGGAAACCACGAACAACCAAACGCTCAGCAGTCGCCTTGTCCAAGCCACGGCTCATGAGGTAGTACATATCTTCTGGATCCACCTGACCGATAGAAGCCGCGTGACCTGCAGTTACATCATTTTCATCAATCAAAAGAATTGGGTTGGCATCTGAACGCGCTTGGTCTGAAAGCATGAGAACACGGCTTTCTTGTTGCGCATCTGCTCCCTTAGCACCCTTGATGATGTGACCGATACCGTTGAAGGTCAAGGTTGCTTTTTCAAGGATAACCCCATGTTGGAGGATATTTCCGATTGAGTTGCAACCATAGTTAGTCACACGAGTGTCAATCCCTTGCACCTGACGGCCACTTGAAAGAGCTACGACTTTAAGGTCAGCATGGCTACCATTTCCAATCAAGTCGCTATCAAAGTCCGCAACGACGTTTCCTTCGTTCATGACACCAATCGCCCAGTCAATACTTGCATCGTTGCCCAATTTACCACGACGGCTAATGTAGGCCGTAACATTTTCACCTAGACGGTCAATCGCTGCAAACTTGACTTGCGCACCAGAACGAGCAATCACTTCAACTGTGATATTGGCAGTTGCTTTTGCACTGCCTCCACCGCGTGACTCTAAACGTTCAAGATAACTAATCTTACTGTTCTTACCAGCGATGATGAGGATATGCTTGTTAAATGGCACATCACTATCGCTATCTTGGTAGAAAATACCTTCGATTGGTTCCTTAATTTCCACATTATCAGGAATATAGAGAACCGCACCACTATTAAAGTAAGCTGTGTGGTAGGCTGCCAACTTGTCATCGTCATACTTAACAGATGACATGAAGAATTCCTCGATAAGCTCTGGAATTTCTTCTAAAGCTGAATGGAAGTCTGTGAAGACTACTCCTTGTTCAGCCAATTCAACTGGTGTTTGTTCAAAAACAGTTTGGGTGCCTACTTGTACCAACTTCAAGTGATTATCTAAAGCTGTGAAGTCTGGAACATTTGCTGAAGGCTAACTTTCTGTGATGGTTCCATCCCCCAGATTCCAACGGTGAAATTTGACACGCTCGATAACTGGTAATTCCAAACTCTCAATCTTATCAAAAGCCTTTTGACGGAGGTCTGCCAACCAGCTTGGTTCAGCGTGCATTTCTGAAAAAAGTTTAATATTCTCTTTAGTCATTTACTTCTCCTAAAAGATACGAGGGAATTACAATTCTTCCTTGTAGTCGTAGCCAAGTTCTTCAGCTAGTTTTGCGTATCCTTCACGTTCCAAACGGGCAGCCAATTCTGGACCACCAGAAAGGACAACACGACCTTCCATCATCACGTGGACCACGTCTGGTGTGATGTAGTTCAAGAGACGTTGGTAGTGAGTGATAATCATAGCACCAAAACCTTCACCACGCATGGCATTGACACCTTTAGATACAACTTTAAGGGCGTCAATATCAAGACCTGAGTCAATCTCATCCAAAAGGGCAAAAGTTGGTTCCAACATCAAAAGCTGAAGAATTTCATTACGTTTTTTCTCACCACCAGAGAAACCTTCGTTGAGGTAACGCTCTGCCATTTCTTCTTTCATGTTGAGCAATTCCATTTTCTCGTCTAGTTTAGTGATAAACTCACGAACTGAAATCTTTTCATCATCTTCTTTACCAGCATTCATGGCTGCACGAAGAAACTCTGCATTGGTGATTCCAGGAATTTCTGATGGGTACTGCATAGCAAGGAAAAGTCCCATACGCGCACGTTCGTCCACTTCCAACTCAAGGATGTTTACACCATCAAACAAGACCTCCCCTTTTGTAACCTCATAGTTAGGGTTCCCCATGATAGCTGCAGAAAGAGTTGATTTACCAGTACCATTTGGTCCCATGATAGCTGCGATTTCTCCTGTTTTCAGAGTCAGATTGACTCCTTTCAAAATTTCTTTTCCTTCAATTTCAACGTGAAGATCTTTGATCTCTAATACTGACATGATAGTTCCTTTCTTTTTCTGGCCTACTTCCTTTATCCTTAAAGAAATCACTTACATTTCTCTAAAAAATACAAGAAAAGGTCCATAAATATACTCTACTAGTATAACAAAAAAAAGCCTAAAAGGCTTTGATTTTGTTTAGAAGCTAGTGACTAATCCTTGCGGTTTAGGTGCTGATCAATGGCATCTACTATTTTCCCCATTACATAACTTAACCTAAAATTTCGAAAAAGTAGAATGGCCCAAAAGGCTGCCATGAAATAGCGACCAGTCATCCAAGCTTCATTGAAAAAATAAGTCTCAGCAGCAGTAAATAGTGCTATCACGATAAATTGTTGTCTAGTCATAGGATTATTGTACCATGAAATCCACTTTTAGTCTTCTTCGACCATGACTTTATCAGCCAGAAATTCAAATCCTTCTGGAATCAGGCTCTCTTCTTCTACCTCTTGATCTGCTTGAGAGGACTTGTTTTTAGCTGAAAATGCTGCTCGAACCTCTTTCCATTCCTCTAGGGAAATAGCCAGAATCTCAGGTGAAAATCCAGCTGCCTGGCTGAGAATATTGCCGAACATGGTATTGAGATTATCACGTTTCATGGTTTGCCCAGCATTGAAATTAGACTCAAAGGCTAAAATAGCATGGTGTTCGTTTGCCGCAACTGGTTGAGAACCTACGAGAAGAGCCTTATCAGGTCCAGCTAAACTTTCAATCACTTCTCCCCATGCATTCTGGAGGCGAATCAAGTTTTGCCGTGCCAAATCAGGATTCTCTACAGCTTCTTGTAGGATAGCCTGAACCTTATTACGGTCTACTCGATAGACTGTCTTGGAAGTTGCTGGACGGCTAGGGACTGGCGCTACTTGTTTAGGAGCTGTTCCAACATTAGCAAGTTCTTGTTTGAGACGAGCGACTTCCTGTCTTAGTGTAGCTATTTCTCCTTCAACAGCTTCTGAAAGCACTGGCTCAGGCTTAATCTCAGCTAAATGAATAGTCATCATCTCAGCATAAATCTTAGGTTGCAGGCTAGCTTTCATATCCGCCAAGCTCACAGTCGCTATTCGAATCATTTCAAAGAGACTTTCCTGAGAAAGAGCTAGATTGTCCATAAAAACTGGACTATGATGAGTATTTTCGCCACCTGTCTGAACAACCAGTAAATCACGCAAATACTGCAAGAGATCCGTCACAAACCGAGTCATGCTTTTGCCATTTTCAAACAAAAGATTCAAAGAATCAAGTGCTTTTGGGACATCCTGTTTGGACAAAGCAGCCACATAGTCATCTAGAGCTGATAGACTAATAGTGCCTGTAATCTCCTCAGAAATAGCTGTCGTTAAAGCATTCCCTTGCGTCAAACTCAAGGCTTGATCCAGAATAGACAAGGCATCTCGCATCCCACCTTCAGCCC
The DNA here is from genome assembly GCA_900546335.1 of uncultured Streptococcus sp. GTDB lineage: Bacteria > Bacillota > Bacilli > Lactobacillales > Streptococcaceae > Streptococcus. The sequence continues at coordinate 30,593 of URCN01000003.1, read as the reverse complement.
GTCTAGCAATGATCTCCACTGCCTCTGGTTCAGAACTGATATTCTCTTTTGACAAAATAGTTTGGATATGGTCCTTAATATCTTGCGTTCGAATCGATTTAAACTCAAAACGCTGAACACGAGATAAAATGGTTGCTGGAATCTTGTGCAATTCAGTGGTTGCCAAAATAAAGACGACATTCTGAGTCGGCTCTTCAAGCGTCTTCAAAAGCGCATTAAAGGCTCCCGTAGACAGCATATGAACCTCGTCGATAATGTAGACCTTATAACGAGCCAAGCTAGGTGCATAGGTCGATTTATCACGAATTTCACGGATTTCATCGACTCCGTTATTCGAAGCTGCATCCATTTCGATAACATCTTCTAAACTACCCTCTGTCACAGCCTGACAGATATAGCATTTATTACACGGTTCTCCATCCACTTGGTTTGGGCAGTTCATAGCCTTGGCAAAAATCTTGGCTACACTGGTTTTCCCAGTTCCACGAGGGCCTGAGAAAAGATAAGCGTGACTAATCTTTTCCTGCTCAACCGCTTGTTTTAGGGTTTTAGCCACAACTTCTTGACCTACCAGTTGTGAAAAAGTTTGACTTCTATATTTTCGATAAAGTGCTTGATACATTAGGCTTTCTCCTCAAACATCGTAAAGTCCCATTCTGTCTTCTCAAGCAAAATAGCGACAAATTGTTCCAAGTAATCACGGTCAATGGCATTGTAATCATCAATAAGTGAAGAATCTAGGTCTAAAACACCCAGCAATCGACCATTCTTGAGCATTGGAACTACGATTTCACTCTTTGCCATACTATCACAAGAAATGTAGTTTGGATAGGTGGTCACATCGCCAACTAAAACAGTCTCTTGAAACTCAGCAGCTTCCCCACACACGCCCTTCCCAAGCGGAATACGAATGCAAGAAACGCCGCCCTGAAAAGGCCCTAAAACCAACTCGCTACCATCAAACAGATAAAAACCTGCAAACACAGTATTCGGAAAGCGAGATTTTAGGAGGGCACTAGCATTTGAAAGATTGGCAAGAACATTACTCTCACCTTTAAGTAAATAAGAGAGTTCCTCATTTAACAATTGATATTGTGATTGTTTTTCTGAATCTAACATAGAACTATTATATCAAAAATGAGAAAGAGACAAAAGAAAAATCCCTTGTTTTAAACAAAGGATTTTGTGATTATCAATTTGATTAAAGTTCGATATCACCGAACAAGTCAGCCATTGAGAATCCTGTTTGTGTTTCTGGAAGTTCGAAATCACGTTTTTCTTGACGTTTTGGACGACGTGGACGAGCAGCACGTTTTTCTTCTTTTTGTCCTTCTTCTTGAGCTGGACGCTCTTCAAGAGCTTTGATAGAAAGTGATACACGTTCTGCGTCAGCGTTAACATCAAGGACTTTAACAGTAACTTCTTGACCAACAGTAAGTGCTTCTTTTGGATTTTCGATACGTTTGTGTGAAATTTGTGATACGTGAACAAGTCCATCGATACCTGGCAATACTTCAACAAATGCACCGAAGTCAGTCAAACGTTTAACTGTTCCTTCTACTACATCACCTTTAGCCAATTTTTGTTCAACGCCATCCCATGGTCCAGGTGTTGTTGCTTTAAGTGAAAGTGATACGCGTCCTTCTTCTTCGTTAAGATCAAGGATCTTCACTTCGATTTCTTCACCAACAGTTACAACTGATTTAGGTGATACATTACGTTCGTGTGACAATTCAGTCAAGTGAACCAATCCATCAACACCACCAAGGTCGATGAAAGCACCAAAGCTAGTGATACGAGCAACTTTACCAGTTACGACATCACCGACAGCTAATTTACCGAATACTTCAGCACGAGCTGCTGCAGTAGCTGCTTCAACAACTTCACGACGTGAAAGGATGAAGCGGTTTTCTTTAGGATCAACTTCCTTGATTTTAGCATCAAATTCTTGACCTACGAAACGCTCAGTGTTACGTACGAAACGAGTATCCAACATTGAAGCTGGGATAAATCCACGAACACCTTCAAATTCTACTGAAAGTCCACCTTTAACGGCACGAGTTCCTTTAACAGTAACAACTTCTTCTTCGCGTCCAACAAGTTTGTCCCATGCTTTGCGAGCTTCAAGGCGTTTTTTAGATACAAGGTATGTAACTGTATCAGTATCTTTACCAACTACTTGACGAAGTACAAGAACATCCAATACTTCTCCTACTTTCACAAAGTCATTGATATCTGCATCGCGATCGTTTGTCAATTCGCGAAGAGTCAAGACACCTTCAACACCAGTCCCAGAGATTGCAACGTTAGCTTGAGTCGCATCAACTGTCAATACTTCAGCACTAACAACATCACCAGGCTCAACTTGGCTAACGCTATTTAGCAAATCTTCAAATTCGTTCATCTAAAAAATCCTCCAACAATCAAGTTTTTCCAAACTTGACATACTTATAATTTTTTTCCTAAGCACCCGCAAAGACATGTTCATATCGTTCACGTCTTTCAATTATAAAAATAAAATACCCTAAGATATTTTTCTTTTTATCTTGAATTTATTACCTAAGAACTGGGGTAGCTGGATTCGAACCAACGCATGAGGGAGTCAAAGTCCCTTGCCTTACCGCTTGGCTATACCCCAATAATATAAAATAGGCGAGTGATGGGGATCGAACCCACGCATGCCAGAGCCACAATCTGGTGTGTTAACCACTTCACCACACCCGCCATAATCATATTAACACGGGCAGTAGGAATTGAACCCACACTGAAGGTTTTGGAGACCTTAGTTCTACCTTTAAACTATGCCCGTAACTAAAGTAATGGAAGGGGAGGGATTCGAACCCCCGAACCCGAAGGAGCGGATTTACAGTCCGCCGCGTTTAGCCTCTTCGCTATCTCTCCAATGTTTAACGAGAACTATTATATCATGAAATTTTCAATAAAACAAGTATTATTTTGTCAAATTATAGTTTTCAATCAAAATTTCCACAGCTTTTTCAAGTTTTTTATAAAAACTATCGACATTTCCATTCTTTATGATAGCAAATTGGTTATCTAATTCGGCAATTTCTCCAATGACCTTTTTCCCGATCGTCAAAACGTATCCCTCATAGCTGTCTTTTCCAACAGTCACTTTTGCATCTGTTAATTGGATTTCAATTTTCTTATCTTTTTTACTCATACTGTACCTCTTTTCACTTTTTCTATTGTACAAGAAAATGCTGAAACTAGCAAGAAAAAACTCCATTTCAGCCCTATAACTGCTATGGAGTTCTTCTTTATTTCCTGTCATTTAGTTCACTTTGACAATCCATCCCTCTGGTGCTTCAACATCACCGAATTGGATACCAGTTAATTCGTCATAGAGTTTTCGTGTAACAGGACCTACTTCTGTTTCGCTATAGAAAACATGGAAATCATCGCCGTGTTGGATGCCCCCAATTGGAGAAATAACTGCTGCTGTACCGCAGGCACCTGCCTCTACAAAACGATCCAAATTATCGATTGGGACATCGCCTTCAATCGGAGTCAAGCCCAAGCGGTGTTCTGCCAAGTAAAGCAAAGAATACTTGGTAATAGATGGCAAGATAGATGGACTCAAGGGCGTAACAAATTCATCGTCTGCCGTGATTCCAAAGAAGTTGGCTGATCCGACTTCTTCAATCTTTGTATGTGTAGATGGGTCTAAGTAGATAACATCTGAAAATTGGCGTGACTTGGCCATTTTACCTGGAAGAAGACTAGCAGCATAGTTCCCACCTACCTTAGCTGCTCCAGTACCATTTGGAGCTGCTCGGTCGTATTCATCCTGAATCAAGAAGTTAGTTGGGACTAAACCGCCTTTGAAGTAGTTGCCAACCGGCATAGCAAAGATGGTGAAAATATACTCTTCTGCTGGTTTAACCCCAATAATATCCCCAACACCAATCAAAAGTGGACGAAGATAAAGGGTTCCACCTGTTCCATATGGTGGGACGTATTCTTCATTTGCACGCACAACTGCTTTACAAGCTTCTACAAACATTTCTGTTGGAACTTGTGGCATCAAAAGACGGTCACAAGTACGTTGCAAACGCTTGGCATTTTCGTCAGGACGGAACAGTTGAACACTGCCGTCCTTGGTACGATAGGCTTTCAATCCCTCAAATGCTTGCTGTCCATAGTGGAGACTTGGAGAAGACTCTGAAATATGCAAGGTTGCATCCTCTGTCAATTCTCCTTGATCCCATTGACAATTTTTGTAGTGAGCGATATAACGGTAAGGTAATTTCATATAAGCAAATCCAAGGTTTTCCCAATCAATTACAACTGTCATGTGTTTCTCCTTTATACTATTCAAACTATGTGTTCTATTCTACACTTTTCTAGTAAAATTTCAAGTATTATTTGTAATTTTCTGAAAATTTTTTCAACATAAAGAAATCAGCCCTCTGGACTGATTCTTTTTACGAATTTGTTTTGTCCTCTTTAAAGACTTCTTTGAGGTAAGCATCGAAAACTTCCTCATCTGAAATCGTATCTGAAATAAAACTTCCGTTGCTAGTGCGTTCTGATAAGTTCAAATCTTGCAATCGGCTTTCATAGATTGTTCCCTTATTAGATTGGACAAGCAGTGTTTGGTCGTTTTCTTCTACTTCTGTACTGAAGAGATCACCGATGAAACCTTGTTCTGCAACTGCTCCTGCCAAGAAGACACGATGCGGTTTGTTTTTCAACTCACGTAAGACTTGTAGACCTCGTTTGGCACGGCTGGTTGCTGGAATTTCGTCAATAGAAACACGTTTTAAACTACCACGTTGGGTCAAGAGGTAGAAGGATGAAGTGTTACAGATAAAGGCGGCCTGAAGCACATCATCTGCTTTCAGGTTCATGGCCTTGACACCCGCAGCCTTGGCACCGACAACCGGAACCTCTTCGATATTGAAACGCAGCGCATAACCATTTTGACTAATCAAGAGAACATCATCAAGTTTGATTGGAGCTACTGCTACGATTTGATCCGTCTCGTCTTTGAGCTTAGCATACTTGACAGACTTCGACTTGTAGGTTCGCCATGGAGAGAATTCTTTGCGTTCTACGCGTTTGATTTGTCCAAGGCGAGTTGCTGCAAAGTAGGTAGTCGCATCATCAAACTGATCAACAACTTCTACATAGAGGATTTCTTCGTTAGTTTCGAAGTTTGTAATGGTCTGGCTCAGATGCTCTCCGATATCCTTCCAACGAATATCTGCCAATTCATGAATTGGTCGATAGATGACATTCCCAAGAGTCGTGAACATCAAGAGGTGCTGGGTTGTCTTGGCAGATTGAACAAAGATTAAACGATCATCATCACGTTTGCCAATTTCTTCTTGAGTGGATGCCGCAAAGGAACGTGGACTAGTACGCTTGATGTAACCTGCCTTGGTCACGCTGACATAGGTATCTTCCTCTGCGATAAGGCTAGCTGTATCAATCTCGATCACTTTTGCTGTATCTTCTAAAGAACTCAAACGTGGAGTCGCAAATTTCTTCTTAACCTCACGAAGCTCTTTTTTCATGAGGTTGTACATAGTCCGTTCGTCACCGATAATCGCCGCCAGCATGGCAATCTTTTCACGTAATTCTGCTTCTTCTTCCTGCAAAACAACCACGTCTGTATTGGTCAAACGGTAAAGTTGCAAGGTAACGATGGCCTCAGCCTGCTCTTCTGTAAACTCATAGCTGACCTTGAGATTTTCTTTGGCGTCAGCCTTATTCTCAGAGGCACGGATAAGAGCAATGACTTCATCCAAAATCGAAATCACGCGAATTAAACCTTCAACGATATGGAGACGTTTCTCAGCCTTTTCCTTGTCAAAGCGGGAACGCGCCAAAATCACTTCACGACGGTGGGCGATATAGCTAGACAGGATTGGAACAATCCCGACCTGACGAGGTGTGAAATTGTCAATCGCCACCATGTTAAAGTTGTAGTTGATTTGTAAGTCGGTGTATTTGAAAAGATAGTTGAGAACGAGCTCCGTATTAGCATCTTTCTTGAGTTCGATAGCGATACGAAGACCGTCACGGTCAGACTCATCACGAACCTCAGCAATACCAGCCACCTTGTTATTGACACGAACATCATCGATTTTCTTGACTAGATTAGCCTTATTGATTTCATAAGGAATCTCAGTGATAACGATTTGTTCCTTACCACCTTTTAGCTTTTCAATTTCCGTCTTAGAGCGAACGACCACGCGCCCTTTCCCAGTTTCATAGGCTTTCTTGAGTTCATCACGACCCTGGATGATAGCTCCTGTAGGGAAGTCTGGTCCAGGCAAGAATTCCATCAGCTTGTCCACCTTGGCAGTTGGATGATCAATCATGTAGACTGTCGCATCGATAACTTCGGCCAAATTATGCGGAGGAATATCTGTGGCATAACCAGCCGAAATACCAGTCGAACCATTGACCAAGAGATTTGGAAAGGCTGCTGGCAATACCGTCGGTTCTTTCTCGGTATCGTCAAAGTTCCAAGCAAAGGGAACTGTCTTTTTCTCGATATCCTGAAGAAGATAGCCTGCAATCTCAGACAAACGTGCCTCTGTATAACGCATAGCCGCCGGCGGATCTCCGTCCATAGAACCGTTGTTACCGTGCATTTCAACCAGAATCTCACGATTTTTCCAGTCCTGAGACATACGAACCATGGCATCATAGATAGAAGAATCCCCGTGTGGGTGGAAATTCCCCATGATATTCCCGACTGACTTGGCCGACTTGCGGTAGCTCTTGTCAAAGGTATTGCCATCCTTATTCATCGAATAAAGAATACGACGCTGAACCGGCTTCAATCCATCCCGAATGTCTGGCAAAGCCCGGTCTTGAATGATGTACTTGGAGTAGCGACCAAATCGCTCTCCCATGATGTCCTCAAGGGACATATTTTGAATGTTACTCATATAGGATACAAAGCCCGTAAAATGCAAAGTGAAAATAGGAAATTCTTACAGTGAGCGATGCCTACAAAAGAATTTATCTTTTTCACACAACATTTAGGGCGTGTTCAACTCCTTTCAAAGAATGTAGAGTGGTTTTTACATTAAAATTGGTATTAAGAAAAATATTTTTAGATACTATTTAAGTCATTCACAAACACTTATTTAGATTAAGCAAAGGCAACTATTTCCTATGGATTATTCTTTCTTCTTTGAAGTGTGTATAAATATTGACAAGGTAAATAAGAAACTATAGCAGTTGATATCAGCAAGATATTAAACATAAACTTTTGCCCTCGAAATAGCTCCTCCCAATGCATTGTATTAAGATAATGAAAAATTAAACCGAATAAATAACAGATACTGATAGGGAGAACTCTCCACTTGATTGATTTGTATAAATAATATAAGCGTATGGAGTGATAGATCGTGGAAGAAATAAGCATAGGTAAACAAAAAGAAATTAGAAAGAACGAAAATCTTAAAGCATCATCAAAAAGCTCTGTGCGATCTATGGAAAACAGCCAAATATTACACATCGTTATAATAATCGGGAAAAATAATCCATACACCCTTTTATGTAACTTATTTCTTTTGATAGCTAGAAATATAGAGGACACCAATACTAAAATTTGTACTCCTGGGAATCCCATAAAAAATGTAACAAATACATAATCTAACATACTAGTTCAACCTCTCCTCAGCATACTTAATCATCTTCTCAGCTACTTCTTTATCGTAGTCAAATCCCATCTTTTGGGCAAGGATTTGAGCCTCTTGGTGGAAAAGTTCCATGGTAGCATATAAAGACTGAGTGATTTTATCTAAACTTGAGAAATCAAGCAGATTTGAGAATTCTTTCTCTTTCTCAGCAGGTAAATAGTTAAAGAGATATTTATAGTTCTTGCCAATATCAATCGTCCCCTTATCTGCTGCAACTCGCCAAGCCAAGACCTTCAAGAGTTCTTGTTGACAAATTCCGTAGAGATGATCCGTGGCATAGATGGCTTGCTTGCGACAAATCCCTTTAACCACGTAGGCTAACACCCACCAAAATTCATTACAAGCTTTTTCAAAATCAATCGGACTAGCTGGATTCGTCCAGTAACGTTGAGGATTTGTAGTATAGGACTCAAACAAGCCTTTCTCATCTTTCAATACTGTATAATCAGCCTCACTATCTACCCACTCCTTGATATGCACTTTAGGACATAGAGTCAAATCGATCCGATTGCCATCTTCAAAGAGAATAAGATAGAGACGGCGATGGTCAAGTACGTTATGCTGCTCAATGATGCGCTTGCCAAACTGATCCAACCAAGTCAGGTCAGCTAACAGACCATCCAAACTCTCCACAATGTAGACCACATCATAGTCTTGAAACTCATCTTTTGGTGCTTTTGTATCAGTTCGTGAACCAGACATGGCTACAGCATCTACTTGTATATTTTCGGCTACCTGTAAAACCAATCTCAACATTTGCTCTTGATTTCTGTATTTTCTGCACCTATCTTTAATTAAGTTATTTTTCATTGCCGTCTTGCTCCTCTTGTTTTTGGATGCCTCGTATTCTTTTCATCTCAAGTTCGCCTACAATGAATTGGATAGTTGAGCAAATCCCTAAAACGATTAAAATAAAATAAAACAAATTCATATCGTTTCTATGATATATTTGAAAGCTTCTCCATAATACAAAAGTATTTACTAATGAAAGAAGGAAAAGTAAAATAGCATTGAATAGGAGTGTTATAGCAAACTTGCTCTTAAAATACCTATAATGTTTTCCAATTCTATAGAGAGTATATAGTGAAAAAACAATCATCAAAGGTGTGTAGGCAAGTTCATAAAATAAGATAAACCCTATTCCTGAGTATGGTTTACTTTCCATGGGTAGATCTAATAGACAGATACCAATAGTGAGGATGTTCAATATAAACAAGGATACTGTGCGAGCACACTCTTTTCTACCTTTATTGGCCATTAAATCATATATAATTCCAAAAATGGCTAGGAGAATAAGGAAAAAAGGCAACATTAACAACGTAATCAATACCGCACCTCCAATAGTTTTAGCGATTGTTTACATACAAAAGATGATCGTCACCTTTACTTGAACTTTACAACTCCCCTGTCTGGTATAGGTTATACCCTTAAAGAAACGGGTCTGAGTAAGGTCAGCCGTCAGATTATTGAGGAGGAGATACTTGAGTTCGCCAGTCGATACCGCGCTACGCTTCGTGGCTAGGAGGTAATCTTCCTTGTCCACGTGAGACCAGTCCTCGACTTGCCCCAGCTCAGCCTTGAGGAGATGATCCAGCCAGAGCCTCATACTTCTTCCGTTCCCTTCTCGAAAAGGGGGGACGATATTTAGCTCAAGGTACTTCTCGACAATCTGCTCAAAGGTCTGCTGAGGCATCCTGTCAATATTTTCCAAGGAAGCTACTAGATACATGACAGGCGCAAAGCGAACATTCCCTTTGGCGAGATTGACTGTCCGAATCTGGCCGGCGAAGTCATAGATTTCTTCAAATAAGAAGCCATGAATAACGGCCAGAGTCGCATAGGGGCCAGCTGCTTTTCAAAAAGCTCTTTCGCTCGGGTTTTGCTGATTTTTTCTTCCATCTTGGCTAGTTCAAGCGAATCCATCAGACCAAGTTTATTGTCAAGCGTCATAAATACAGCTCTTTTCATTTAGATAGATTTTCTAAGCCCTGTTCCCACAGGTTTAAAACCTACTATCTGATAAAATCCATCCGCTTCTGATATTAATTCAATGCGAGTCAAAGGATGTTTTTGATGAATTTCAGCGATCAATTGCCGTCCCAATCCTTTTCCGCGATAGGCTTTATCAATGATAATCTCAGCTAAAAAGGTTGTCATGACTTCATCTGTCAAGTAGCGAGCAAAACCAAGGATTTTCTGGTTCTCTTCAACTACCAAGTAATGGGACAGATTTGTTGAAAATAATGATGTCACTTTTTCCTCTGTAAAAGAAATCCATTTTTCATTTTGATAAAGGGCATAAATAGCTTGACAATCTTTTGTGCTTGCAGGTCTGATTATCATTTTCTACTCCTTTCAAATCCGATGCGACCACTAACAATTTTTCAACTCAAATTTAGTTATATTCTAGTTGTTCTCCGTCGCTTCTTCTCTCGCCTTCTTAGCTGGCTTGCGTTTTTTATAGCAGCTACGGATGGTGTTGAGGTGGTCGCGAAGATTGACCTTGTGAGTTCTTTCGGGATAAGCATAAGCATCGATGGCAGTATAGTCCACGAGGAAATCATAGATTTCCTGCAGCTTGAGGCGGACGGTCTTATTCTGGCTGGGAGTCTTGCCCTTGAGATCAGTCAGTCGCATATATGGCTTGCTTGCGACAAATCCCTTTAACCACGTAGGCTGACACCCACCAAAATTCATTACAGGCTTTTTTAAAATCCTTCTCAGTAGCTGGACTTGTCCAGTAGCGCTGAGGATTTGGAGAATAGGAGGCAAACAAGCCCTTCTCGTCTAATAAAACTGTGAATCCTGCCTCGCTTCCCACCCACTCTTTCATGTGTTCTTTTGGGCAGAGAGTTAGATCAATTCGATTACCATCTTAAAAAGCATGAGAAATAGACGGCGATGTTCCAATCGAACCTCTTGCTCAATCATACGTTTGCCAAACTGATCTATCCAAGATAAATCTGAAATTAGCTCTTCCAGATTCTCTACGACATAGACTACGTCGTAGTCTTGAAATTCATCTTTTGGAGCTTGGTCATTTGTTCTAGAACCCGATAAAGCAACAGCATCGACTTTTAAAGTTTTAGCTGTTCTTAAAATCAGTCCAAGCATTTAGGGTCCTGTTCTCATATTTCACTCCTTCATCACTTAGGGCTGTTTGAAATTATTTTTCATTATAAATCGTAAACCATTTGCCATCTCTGACATAACTAAGCAATTAATCATTATACCCAGCCAAAAGGTATTCTGTGTCTTACTGATTTCGTTTAGTGTAATGGAGGTAGAGAGGAGGAAGATAGGAAACAAGAATCATCAAAATCATTACCAAGAATGTCAACAGATGGATCTGAACTAAATTTACCACATACCATCCCAGAATACCCACAGCTAGGGGACCTAAAACATAGGATAGGAAAATCAAAAAAGCCTTCCACCGTTTCTCCGGATAGACATAACACAATCGAATCAGTGTGTATACTAAGGCTCCTGCTATCAAAGGAAAACCAATAAAAAGCATGATAGCAGACGCCACCAAAGCACTGGATTCTGAGGAATCCATATTGAATAAAAGCATCAAGATCATAAATAAAGTAAATACAATCGGTGCATATAATCCTTGGAAACTTTTTTTTCGACTGTTAATGTAGAATGCAAGAATAGCCGAGGGTAAAGAAACTAAGAAAATCAAACCCAAGTAACTACCAAAAATCGAATGTCCTGAATCAACCATTATTCATACTCCTTAAAACACTGTCGCTTCTTCCAGTGTAAACTTGACATTATCCTCAATCCACTTACGGCGTGGTTCAACCTTATCACCCATGAGGACATTGACGCGGCGTTCAGCGCGTGCTAGATCTTCGATTGTGACACGGATAAGAGTGCGGGTTTCTGGATTCATGGTTGTTTCCCAGAGCTGGTCCGCATTCATCTCACCAAGGCCTTTATATCGTTGGAGTGTTGCGCCTTTACCAAACTGCTTGCGGAGTTCTTCTAGCTCTCCGTCCGTCCAAGCGTAGACCACTTCTTCTTTCTTACCTTTCCCTTTGGACATCTTGTAAAGAGGCGGAAGGGCGATATAGACATGGCCTGCCTCAACTAGTGGACGCATGTAACGATAGAAAAATGTCAAGAGCAAGGTCTGGATATGGGCACCATCGGTGTCCGCATCGGTCATGATAATGATCTTATCATAGTTGGCATCTTCAATAGAGAAGTCTGCTCCGACACCCGCTCCGATGGTATAAATCATGGTATTGATTTCTTCATTTTTAAGGATATCAGCCATCTTGGCCTTGGCTGTATTAATCACCTTACCACGAAGGGGCAAGATAGCCTGGAACTTGCGGTCACGACCTTGCTTGGCAGAGCCACCGGCAGAATCACCTTCAACCAGATAGAGTTCATTCTTTGCAGGGTTTTTAGACTGGGCTGGGGTTAATTTTCCAGAAAGCAAGCCCTTGTCTTTTTTATTTTTTTTGCCATTTCGGCTCTCATCACGCGCCTTACGTGCTGCTTCACGAGCATCACGCGCCTTGATAGCCTTGCGGATGAGATTGGAAGCTAGTTCTCCATTTTCCATGAGGAAGAAAGTTAATTTTTCTGCGACAATGCTATCCACAATCGGGCGAGCCAGTGGACTTCCCAATTTATCCTTGGTCTGTCCTTCAAACTGAAGGTGCTCTTCCGGAACCAAGATAGAAAGAACGGCTGCTAATCCCTCACGATAATCTGAACCTTCTAGGTTTTTATCTTTTTCCTTGAGAAGTCCCGTCTTACGCGCATAGTCATTCATGACCTTAGTAATGGCTGACTTGAGTCCTGTCTCATGCGTCCCCCCATCCTTGGTGCGAACGTTATTGACAAAGGATAGAATGTTATCTGAGAATCCATCATTGTACTGGAGAGCTACTTCCACTTGGAAACCATTGTCTTCGCCTTCAAAGTATAGAACTGGCGTCAAAGTTTCCTTGTCTTCGTTGAGGTAAGAAACAAAGTCCTGCACCCCATTTTCATAGTGAAACTCGATCGCTTCTTCTGTTCGTTTGTCAGTTAGAGACAAGGTCACATTTTTCAAGAGAAATGCTGACTCATTGAGGCGTTCTGAAATGGTATTGTATTTAAAGTCTGTCGTAGAAAAAATAGTCGCATCAGGCATAAAAGTAACCTTGGTGCCTGTCTTAGACTTAGCTGCTGTCCCAACCTTTTGAAGAGTTGTTACTGGCTTACCGCCATTTTCAAATCGTTGTTTATAAACCGTTCCATCACGGGTGATTTCCACTTCTAGCCAGCTAGATAAGGCATTAACGACTGAAGATCCCACTCCGTGGAGACCACCAGATGTCTTATAACCCCCTTGACCGAATTTTCCTCCAGCGTGAAGGATAGTAAAGATAACTTCAACAGTTGGAATTCCCATGGCGTGCATCCCAGTTGGCATCCCACGCCCATGGTCTTGAACCGTTAAACTACCGTCTTTATTAATCGTCACATCGATGCGATCACCAAATCCAGATAAGGCTTCATCGACTGCATTATCCACAATTTCCCAGACTAGGTGATGGAGACCAGCACCGTCAGTCGATCCGATATACATCCCTGGACGTTTACGGACCGCATCCAACCCTTCTAGCACCTGAATGGCGTCATCATTATAGTTATTAATATTGATTTCCTTTTTTGACACAAGGAACCTCCTATTTGTTCATCTTTTCTATTTTACAGGTTTTCTAGCGATTTTGCAAAGCTTTTCCCTTTCAGCCGTCACAATTTCACAGGATATTCTCTGACTTTCTATACCATTTCATGGTATAATAGTTCTATGATGACATTTGTATTATTAATTTTAGCTTATCTGCTAGGTTCGATTCCGTCAGGTCTTTGGATTGGACAAATCTTTTTTCAAACAAATCTGCGTGAACATGGTTCTGGAAACACCGGAACAACCAATACTTTCCGAATTTTAGGTAAGAAAGCGGGTATGGCAACCTTTGTGATTGACTTCTTTAAAGGAACCTTGGCCACTCTCCTTCCTATTCTTTTCCACCTTCAAGGTGTATCACCTCTTGTATTTGGACTTTTGGCAGTAATTGGACATACCTTTCCTATCTTTGCAGGATTTAAGGGGGGCAAGGCTGTCGCAACCAGTGCTGGAGTGATTTTCGGATTTGCGCCTGTTTTTTGTCTCTATCTGGCAATCGTATTCTTTGGAAGCCTCTATCTAGGTAGTATGATTTCACTATCAAGCGTTACTGCTTCTATCGCAGCTGTTATCGGAGTTCTCCTATTTCCACTATTTGGATTTATCCTGAGTAGCTATGACCCTCTCTTCATTGTGATTATCCTAGCACTTGCTAGCTTGATTATCATTCGTCACAAGGATAATATCATACGTATCAAAAATAAAACTGAAAATCTTGTCCCTTGGGGATTGAACCTAACCCATCAAAATCCTAACAAATAAAACGCCAGTTTGAACTGACGTTTTTTTGTATGCTTATTTTGATTTGATGTAGTTGATACCGTCTGCCTTTGGTGCGACTGCTTTTCCAAAGAAGGCTGCCAAGACAAGGATGGTCAAGACATAAGGGGCGATTTGAAGGTAAACCGCAGGCACTCCTTGTAGGAAAGGTAATTGAGAACCGATAACAGCCAAACTTTGTGAAAGTCCAAAGAAAAGACTAGAAAGCATAGCACCGATTGGGTTCCATTTACCAAAAATCATCGCAGCAAGAGCGATAAATCCAGGACCGACAATAGTTGTCACTGAGAAGTTAACTGAGATTGATTGAGCATAAATCGCTCCCCCAATTCCACCAAGGAAACCTGAAATAACAACCCCAAGATATCGCATTTTGTAGACATTGATCCCCAAGGTATCCGCTGCCTGAGGGTGTTCACCAACAGAGCGAAGGCGAAGACCAAAACGTGTTTTAAAGAGAATAAACCAAGCAAGGAAAGAGAAGGCAATCGCGATATAACCTAGCAAACTTGTTGACTTGAAGAAGATATCTCCAATCACAGGGATATCAGCCAAAACTGGGAAATCAAAACGTCCAAAAGTCTGGCTTAAGTTATCCGTTTGCCCTTTGTTATAAAGAACTTTAACCAAGAAAACTGCTAGGGCAGGAGCCATCAAGTTCAATACTGTACCACTGACAACATGGTCCGCACGGAAATGAACTGTAGCGACTGCATGGATGAGGGAGAAAATAGCTCCCACGATACCAGCAACTAACAAGGAAATCCAAGGGGTGGCTGCTCCAAGTTGTTCTGCAAATTCAAGGTTAAAGACAACCCCAGAAAAGGCTCCCATAACCATAATTCCTTCAAGACCAACGTTAACGACACCACCACGTTCAGAGAAAACTCCCCCGATACTCGTAAAAATAAGTGGTGCTGAGTATATCAGCATAGAAGAGACTAAGAGGGTGAGTAATGTTGTAATAGACATCCTTACTTACCTCCTTTAACTTGTTTTTTAGGTTTGACAAAGCGTTCGATAATGTAGTGAACGCTGACAAAGAAGATAATAGACGCTGTTACAATGCTAACAAGCTCAGACGGAACTTGCGCTGCGTTCATACCCGGTGCTCCTACTTGCAAAACTCCAAATAAGAAGGCTGCAAAGAGAATTCCAATTGGTGAATTTCCAGCAAGCAAACTAACTGCCATCCCGTTAAATCCGATAGCTAATGATGATCCCTGAACGTAAACGTTTTGGAAGGTACCAAGACCTTCGACCGCTCCACCAAGACCAGCCAGAGCACCAGAGATAATCATTGATAGGATGATTGTACGTTTTGCTGAAATACCAGCGTACTCTGAAGCATGGGGATTGAGACCAACTGCACGAATTTCAAAACCGAGAGTCGTTTTCTTGAGCAAGAACCAAATCACAGCTACAGCAATGATTGCAAAGAAGATTCCGATATTCATACGGGAATTTCCAGTCAACTCTGATAACCATGGTGTCTGGTATGTAGCATTGGCACTAACACGAATCGTTGAGTCTGTACTTTGCATAATATCTTTAGGAAAGGCATGAATAAAGGCATTTCCCACATACAATACAATGTAGTTCATCATGATGGTCACGATAACCTCTGACGTACCGAGATAGGCTCTGAGGACACCTGGAATTGCACCAACAATTCCACCTGCGATCAAAGCAATAATTACTGTTAATGGAATCAACACGAGACGAGGCATATCTGGATTTGACAAGGCAAACCAACCGCTGAGAATCCAGCCTGCAAGTGCTTGACCAGGAAGTCCGACGTTAAAGAAACCTGCTCGACTGGCAACTGCGAAACCAAGACCTATCAAGACAAGAGGACCCATGGCACGGAAAATTTCTCCAATCCCACGGAGGCTACCAAAAGCTGTATAGAACAACTCCTCATAGCCCCAGATAGCATCATAGCCGAAGATCCACATGACAATGGCTCCGAGCAAGATTCCTAAGAATACGGAAATCAAGGGAACCGAAATTTGTTGTAATTTTTTAGACATCACTCTTCTCCTTTCCCAAGTTTCCACCTGCCATCAAGACACCAAGTTCTTGTTTGTTAGTCGTTTCTGGCGATACAATACCTTGAATCTTACCATCGTGAATAACAGCAATTCGGTCTGAGACATTTAAAATCTCATCCAATTCAAAGCTGACAACAAGGACAGCCTTCCCGTTATCACGTTCTTCAATCAAACGTTTGTGGATATATTCAATGGCACCGACATCCAAACCACGAGTTGGCTGGCTGACGATAAGGAGATCAGGATCACGATCAATCTCACGAGCGATAATCGCTTTTTGTTGATTTCCTCCTGAAAGAGCTGCTGCTGGAACAAATTCGCTTGCCGCACGAACATCGAATTCTTCCATCAATTTCTTAGCATGTGAAGTGATGTTGGCATAGTTCAAGATACCATTCTTGCTGAGTGGTTCTTTATAGTAGGTTTGAAGGGCGATATTTTCTGAAATCATCATCTCCAAAATCAAACCATCACGGTGACGATCCTCAGGAACATGCCCCACGCTTAGTTCTGTAATTTGTCGAGGATGCATCCCTACGATTGATTTGCCTTTTAATTCAACGCTACCTGACTCAATTTTACGAAGACCAGTAATAGCTTGAATCAGTTCAGATTGACCATTGCCATCAATACCTGCAATACCGACAATTTCGCCAGCACGAACATCCAAAGAAAGATTTTTCACTGCTGGTACACCGCGGTTTTCATTGACAACCAAGTCTTTGATAGACAAGACCACTTCTTTGGGTTGCGGTGCTTGTTTTTCCGTTTTAAAGGAGACTGAGCGTCCAACCATCATTTCTGCCAAGTCCGCATTTGTTGCTCCTGCGATTTCAACCGTCTGGATTGATTTCCCACGACGGATAACCGTCACTCGATTGGATACCGCACGAATCTCATCTAACTTGTGGGTAATCAAAATGATGGACTTCCCTTCTTTGACAAGGTTTTTCATGATTGCCATCAACTCATCAATCTCTGAAGGAGTCAATACGGCTGTAGGTTCATCAAAGATAAGGATATCAGCACCACGATAGAGTGTTTTCAAGATTTCTACACGTTGTTGGGCACCAACGGAAATATCCGCCACCTTAGCAGCAGGATCCACTGCCAAACCATAACGTTCAGAAAGAGCCTTGATTTCTTTAGTAGCACCAGCTATATCTAGAACACCATTTTTAGTGACTTCACTTCCTAAAATGATATTCTCAGCTACTGTAAAAGCCTCAACCAACATGAAATGTTGGTGAACCATCCCAATTCCAAGACCAGCGGCTTTAGATGGTGAGTCTAGTTTTACAACCTGACCATTCACCACAATTTCACCACTCGTTGGTTCAAGAAGTCCTGCCAGCATATTCATCAGAGTGGATTTACCCGCTCCATTTTCTCCTAAAAGTGCATGGATTTCACCTTTTCGCAGTTGCAAGTTGATTTTGTCGTTTGCTACAAATTCACCAAACACCTTGGTAATATCCCGCATCTCAATGACATTTTCGTGTGCCATGTGCTCTTCCTTTCAGAGGTTTATTTTATTTCAATAAAACCTGCTAATCACATTAACAAGCTCTATTGAGACAAAAATTGCCTCAATTCTTAAAGAAGCGACCGATGGCCGCTTCCTAAGAAATGACTTTTATCCATTATTTTTCAGGAACTTTTACGCTTCCGTCAAGGATCTTAGCTTTTGCATCTTCAACAGCTTTTTTACCTTCTTCTGAAAGGTTTGTTACTGCTAGCTCAACCCCTTTATCTTTCAATGAGTAAACAATCACTTGTCCACCAGGGAATTCACCTTTTTCTGTTTTGTTGGCAATATCTTTTACAGTTGTACCAACTTGTTTCAATGTAGATACAAGAACGAAGTTAGATTCTTTACCATCTTTAGAAGTGTATTTACCTTCTGCTGCTTGGTCACGGTCTACACCGATAACCCAAACTTTTTCGTTTTCATTTTTGTTTTCGTTCAATGATTTTGCTTCAGCAAAGACACCAGCACCTGTACCACCAGCTGCTTGGTAGACAACGTCTGCACCGGCAGCATATTGAGCTGCTGCAATTGTTTTACCTTTGGCAGCATCACCAAATGAACCAGCATAGTCAACTTGGACTTTGATAGATGGGTCTACTGATTCAACACCAGCTTTGAATCCAGCTGCAAAACGTGAAATAACTTCAGATTCAATACCACCTACAAAACCAACTTGTTTTGTTTTCGTAGTTTTCGCTGCTGCAACACCAGCAAGGTAAGCTGCTTCATTATCCGCGAAAGTAACACTTGCAACGTTCTTTTGATCTTTGATTACGTCATCGATCAAAACATAGTTCAAGTCTGTGTGCTCTTTTGCTGCTTCTTCAACTGCATTGTGAAGGGCAAAACCAACACCGAAGATCAGGTTGTAACTTCCAGCCGCTTGTTGCAAGTTGTTAGCATAGTCTGCTTCGCTTGTTGATTGGAAGTAAGTGTAACCTTTATCTTTAGAAAGATTATGTTCTTTACCCCAGTCTTGCAAACCTTCCCAAGCTGATTGGTTAAATGATTTATCATCAACGCCACCAGTATCTGTTACGATTGCTGCTTTGGTCTTCATTTCTGATGAAGATGAAGCTGCGTTACGAGAAGAGCGGTTACCACATGCAGCAAGTCCAACTGCTGCTACTGCAACTAGACCAAGGCCTAGCCATTGTTTCTTGTTCATTACTGAACCTCCTAAATAAGATGTGCAACGATGTTGCAAGTATGGATTGGTTGGCCACAAGGACCGCATCACTCAGAGAGTGACTCAGACTAGTTTAAGTCTGTAAATGAGTATGGAAGTAACTCCCCGACCGTCATCTCGACCGTCGATTTATCTTTAGCGACAAGCGTCACCTTTAGATCTTGTTCAAAAAATTCAACCATGACCTGGCGACAAGCACCACATGGCGAGATGGGTTTTTCAGTTTGTCCGTAGACAATCAACTCTGAAAACTCCCGTTGCCCCTCCGAAACTGCTTTAAAAATAGCAGTACGTTCTCCACAATTAGTCAAGGGATAACTAGCATTCTCGATGTTCACACCCGTATAAATACTACCATCCTTGGCTACTAAAACAGCTCCGATAGGAAAGTGAGAATAAGGCACATAAGCTTTCTTGCTAGTTTCAATTGCTAGTTCAATCAACTCAGTAGTTGCCATCTGCCAATTCTCCTTTTAAAATCGCAACGCCAGCAGATGTTCCGATACGGGTAGCGCCTGCTTCCACAAAAGCGACAGCATCTGCATATGAACGCGCTCCACCAGCTGCCTTAACTCCCATATCTGGTCCGACTGTTTTACGCATCAACTGAACATCCTCTATAGTGGCACCACCAGTTGAAAAGCCAGTTGATGTTTTGACAAAGTCAGCGCCTGCTTTCTGGGATAATTGGCAGGCCACAACCTTTTCATCGTCTGTCAACAAGCAAGCTTCGATAATGACTTTCACCAACTTGTCACCACTTGCTTCTACGACAGCACGGATGTCCGATTCAACCAAATCAAGATTACCTGATTTGAGGGCACCGACATTGATAACCATATCAATCTCATCTGCACCGTTTTGAACAGCTTCTTTTGTTTCAAAAGCTTTCACAGCAGAAGTTGTTGCTCCCAAAGGAAAACCTACTACTGTACAAACTTTTACATCTGAGCCATCAAGCCCTGTTTTCGCATGTTTAACCCATGTGGGATTGACACAAACGCTGGCAAAGTCATACTCACGCGCTTCAGATAGCAAACGATCAATTTGTTCTTGGCTTGCATCTTGCTTTAAAAGCGTATGATCAATATATTTATTTAACTTCATATTCGGATTCTCTCTGGTTTTATGAGATAATTTCTATAATTTCTCGTAAACTTTGCACTCCATCATTTATTTTAACATATTTTTGAAATTCTGTAACTAGTTCAGAAGAAATTTTTCCATTTGTATAAACTTTTGCAACAATTTCCCCTTTTTGAACGGGGTCTCCAACTTTCTTTTCAAAAACAATCCCTGTTTCATAGTCCAAGTCATCAGACTTGACTGCACGACCAGCTCCTAGTCTCATGGCATAGAGCCCAAATTCCATAGCTGGAAGGGCTGAAATAACACCTGTATCTTGAGCTGGAATTTCCAGCACATGGGCAACTTTGACTGGGCGATAGAGATCTTCTAAATCGCCACCTTGTGCTGCTACCATTTCTTCAAACTTAGCCAGTGCTTGGCCATTTTCCAGGTGTTGACGGATTTCCTCGATCGTTTTCTCAATATCAGCCAACCCAAGCATAATCTGAGCTAGCTCGCAGATAAAGTGACTAATATCTTCTCGGCCATTTCCTTTGAGAATATCGATTGCCTCAAGGATTTCGAGACGATTGCCAATAGCTTTTCCCAAGGGTTGGCTCATATCGGTAATGACTGCTACTGTCTTTCGACCAACAGCCTTACCAAGATCCACCATGGTTTGAGCCAATTCGCGCGCCTCATCAACCGTCTTCATGAAGGCACCCTCACCGACCGTTACGTCTAGCAAAATGGCATCCGCTCCTGCAGCAATTTTTTTGCTCATAACAGAACTAGCAATCAAAGGAATCGTGTCGACAGTTGCTGTCACATCTCGGAGGGCATAGAGAAGTTTATCTGCTTTAACCAGCTGATCGGACTGCCCAATGACAGATACACCAATATCCTGTACCTGACGAATGAAATCCTCTTGACTTCGCTCGACTTGATAGCCCTTAATGGACTCCAATTTATCAATTGTCCCACCAGTATGGCCGAGACCTCGACCACTCATCTTAGCAACGGGCACGCCGAAACTCGCAACAAGTGGAGCCAAGATTAAGGTCACCTTATCACCTACACCACCAGTCGAATGTTTATCAACTTTAACCCCCTCAATAGCTGACAAATCAAACTCCTGACCTGTTTTAACCATATTCATCGTCAGATCAGAAATCTCACGTGTGGTCATTCCTTTAAAATAAACAGCCATAGAAAAAGCAGACATCTGATAGTCTGGAACAGTTCCAGCCACATAGCTTTCTACCAGCCATTTAATTTCAGCTGCAGTCAGTTCTTGACCATCTCGTTTCTTTTGGATTAAATCAACTGCTCTCATTCTTTCACACTTCTAAGGATATAATATCCCTTATCTTTCTTTACGATTTCACAATTTCCAAAATCGTCTTCCATCTTATTTTTAGCGCTTGGAGCTCCTTGTTTTTTCTGAATGACGATGGTTAAATCCCCTCCGTCTTTCAAGAATTCTCTGCTCTTTTCGATAATCTCATGAACAACCTGTTTGCCCGCTCGAATGGGCGGGTTGGAAATAACATGGTCAAACTTCCCTTCAACTTGTTCATAGACATTGGATTGGAAAATCGTCGCTTCTACTTTATTTCGTTCAGCATTTTGTCGCGCTAAGTCCAAGGCACGATTATTGATATCGACCATGGTTGCTTGAACTCCATAAGCCTTGACCAATGACAAGCCCAATGCCCCATAACCACAACCCACATCAAGGACTGTCTCTCCTTTGTTAACCTCTAGACACTTCAATAAAAGCTGACTCCCAAAGTCAACCATTTTCTTGCTAAAAACACCCGCATCCGTCAAAAAGGTCATGTTTTCTCCCAACAACTCCACTCTCAACTCATGAATGTCGTGAGCAGCATCAGGATTTTCTGCATAATACATTTTACTCATAAAACTATTTTACCATAATTTGGCTTGAATTGTAAATCGTTTACAAAGTGATGATCAAATGAAAAAGACTGAAGAATCCTAGTCAAAAAACCTTTTCTTCAATCTCTTTCAATTATTAGAAATACATTACAATCTATCGGGAACTACAAATTATCATAGTCAGGAAAAAACAGTTCGTCTGCAATCGGGCGCATTTTTATTACTATTTCTTAACCTTAAAATACTTTATTATCAACAAGATTCCCAATATGATGTTTAGATAAAAACCCAACTGATAAGTTTGTGTCAAGATTTCCAAACTTGTCCAAAGTCGTATCAAATCTTCTAGTGACATACGGAATAAATAACCCTCTGTAGCAATCCATAGGACTAAAAAGAAATAACTACCCGCAGCAAGCCATTTCGTCCACCGTTTTTTTAGTATGAAAGCAATCAAGAGCGAACAGATAAAGACAACTGTTACAATAGCATGTTCCATCAAAAAAGTAAAACCGTAATAGATTTCCACAAAGCGTCTACCATTATCCGCATTGACTCCTTTTATAAAAGGTAAGGCAAAACTTAAAATAAAACAGAGTTCCAATATATAACGTTTTAAGATTTTCATGACACACCTCCTATAAGTTGTGAACCAAAAAGCCCACTTTCAATAACTGATAAGTCTTCAGAAACCATTCCCTATCTCATTATTAAATTATTCAACCTCCATCTACCTCTATTATACGATATTGACTTACTACCATCAAGAAACCGCTTTATCTTTTTAGCTTTTTATGGTATGATAAACAAAATATCTAGGGGAAAACAAATGACCAACGAATTTTTACATTTTGAAAAAATCAGTCGCCAGACTTGGCAATCATTGCATCGCAAAACAACCCCTCCCTTGACAGAGGAAGAGTTAGAATCCATCAAGAGTTTCAATGACCAGATTAGTCTGCAGGACGTAACGGACGTCTATCTTCCCCTTGTTCATCTTATCCATATTTACAAGCGCACTAAGGATGATTTGGCATTTTCAAAAGGAATTTTCCTCCAACGTGAAAGCAAATCCCAACCTTTTATCATTGGGGTTTCTGGAAGTGTTGCTGTCGGGAAATCGACTACTAGTCGCTTACTTCAGATTCTTCTATCACGTACTCTCCCAGATGCTACTGTAGAATTGGTGACAACTGACGGTTTTCTCTATCCCAATCAAATCTTGATTGACCAAGATATCTTAAATCGCAAAGGTTTTCCTGAAAGTTATGATATGGAAGCCTTGCTGAATTTTCTTGATCGCCTAAAAAATGGCCAAGATGTCGATATTCCTGTCTATTCTCATGAAGTGTATGACATCGTTCCTGGAGAGAAACAACGTGTCAAAGCTGCTGATTTTGTCATTGTCGAGGGGATTAATGTCTTTCAAAACCCTCAAAATGAGCGCCTTTACATCACCGACTTCTTTGATTTCTCCATCTATGTGGATGCTGCTGTCGAGGACATTGAAAGCTGGTATCTGGATCGTTTCTTAAAGCTGCTCAGCTTTGCCCAAAATGATCCCAACAGCTACTACCACCGTTTTACTCAAATGCCAATTGGAGAAGTTGAAGCCTTTGCACACCAGGTTTGGACCAGCATTAATCTCACAAATCTACAAAACTATATCGAACCAACAAGGAATCGCGCCGAGGTCATTCTCCACAAGACTAAAAACCATGAAATCGATGAAATTTACCTAAAAAAATAATTTCCCCTTGTCAAAACCTAAGTTTTCATATATAATGGTATAGTTAGTAAATATGGAGGTAAGAACATTGGCAAACATTAAATCAGCTATCAAACGCGCTGAATTGAACGTTAAACAAAACGAAAAAAACTCAGCTCAAAAATCAGCTATGCGTACTGCTATCAAAGCTTTCGAAGCAAACCCTTCTGAAGAACTTTTCCGTGCTGCTAGCTCAGCTATCGACAAAGCAGAAACTAAAGGTTTGATTCATAAAAACAAAGCAAGCCGCGATAAAGCTCGTCTTTCAGCTAAACTTGCTAAATAAGAAACAGTCCATAGAGGCTGTTTTTTTGTCCTCTAATCAGAAAAGGTAGAAAATGAAAATCGCAATCATCGGATATTCTGGAGCCGGCAAGTCAACTCTAGCTGAAAAGTTGTCAAACTACTACTCCATCCCCAAACTGCATATGGACACACTCCAATTTCAACCTGGTTGGCAAGACAGTGACCGCGAATGGATGTTGACCGAAATGAAAAACTTTCTCACAAAGCACGAAGCTTGGGTCATCGACGGCAACTACTCTTGGTGTTGCTATGAAGAAAGAACGCTGGAAGCTGACCAAATCATCTTTCTCAATTTTTCCCCTTTGTCTTGTCTCTTTCGAGCCTTCAAACGGTATCTCACTTACCGAGGCAAGGTCCGAGAAAGTATGGCAGCAGGCTGTCCTGAACGGTTTAACTGGGAATTTATCAGATGGATTCTCTGGGATGGGCGGAGCAAATCTGCTAAGGAACGCTACAAGGGGGTTCAAGAAACCTATCCAGAGAAAATAATTGTTCTCAGGTCGCAAAGGGAGATAGACAACTTCTTAGAAGTTCTCACACATAACAAGAAAAACCAACGTTCCTAACGTTGGTTTTTTGCTATTAGCCAATCACACTTCCGTTTGGTACAGCTGGATCAACTGTGAGAAGGGTTAATTGTCCATCATGTTCAGCTGAGAGAATCATCCCTTGGCTGGCATATTTTTTCATCATCTTGCGTGGTTTGAGGTTGGCAACGATTTGGACTTTCTTGCCGACCAACTCTTGTTCATTTGGATAGTATTTGGCAATTCCTGAGAGGATTTGACGGTCTTCACCATCACCAGCATCTAGGCGAAATTGAAGCAACTTATCAGAACCTTCTACTTTAGAAACTTCTTTAACTTCTGCGACACGGATTTCAACCTTATCAAAGTCTTCAAACTTGATTTCATACTTGTTGAGTTTGAGTTCGACTTCATCTGGATTCCATTCTTTTTCAACTGCAGGCTTGTTGCCTTCCATTTGTTCCTTGATATAGGCGATTTCTTCTTCCATATCGAGACGTGGGAAGATTGGTGTTCCTTTGGCAACAACAATCACACCTGCAGGGAAATCTGCCAAGCTCAAGTTTTCTAGGCTAGAAACTTCTGCTAGACCAAGTTGTGCCAATACAGCGCGACTAGTTTCCATCATAAATGGTTCAATCATGTGGGCTACAACACGAAGGCTGGCTGCCAAATGGCTCATGACACTTGCCAATTGGTCATGAAAGGCTTCATCCTTAGCCAAGACCCATGGAGCTGTCTCGTCGATGTATTTATTGGTACGAGAGATAAGAGTCCAAACTGCTTCAAGAGCACGTGGGTAGTCAACTGCTTCCATGTGTGTATGGTAGTCAGAGATAGATTGCTCTGCAACGTCAGCAAGAGCATTATCAAACTCTGTTACACCCTCTACGTAGGCAGGGATTTGTCCATCAAAGTACTTATTAATCATTGAAACCGTACGGTTGAGGAGGTTTCCAAGATCATTTGCCAATTCATAGTTGATACGGCCAACGTAGTCCTCAGGAGTAAAGGTTCCGTCTGAACCGACTGGAAGGCTACGCATGAGGTAGTAACGAAGTGGATCGAGACCAAAACGCTCTATCAACATTTCAGGATAGACAACGTTCCCTTTAGACTTAGACATCTTGCCGTCTTTCATGACAAACCAGCCATGCCCAATCAAACGTTCTGGCAATTTGATATCCAACATCATGAGAAGGATTGGCCAGTAGATTGAGTGGAAACGAAGGATGTCTTTCCCTACCATGTGGAAGACTGTTCCATTCCAGAACTTGTCAAAGTTAGCGTGTTCTTCTTGATCGTAGCCAAGAGCTGTCACATAATTTAGAAGGGCATCAAACCAAACGTAGACAACGTGTTTTGGATTGGAAGGGACTGGCACACCCCAGGTAAAGGTTGTACGAGAAACCGCTAAGTCTTCCAAACCTGGCTCGATGAAGTTACGCAACATTTCATTAAGACGACCATCTGGAGTGATGAAATCAGGGTGCGATTTGAAAAATTCAACTAAACGGTCTTGGTATTTGCTGAGGCGAAGGAAATAAGACTCTTCTGAAACCCATTCAACCTCGTGACCTGATGGAGCAATACCGCCAGTTACATTACCAGCTTCATCACGAAAGACTTCCGCAAGCTGGCTTTCTGTAAAGAATTCCTCATCTGAGACTGAATACCAACCAGAATATTCACCTAAATAGATGTCATCTTGAGCAAGTAAGCGTTCAAAGACTTGCGCCACTACTTTTTCATGGTAGTCATCCGTCGTACGGATAAATTTATCGTATGAGATATCAAGTAATTGCCAGAGTTCTTTGACACCAACTGCCATCCCATCAACATAGGCTTGAGGTGTGATGCCAGCTTCTTCCGCTTTTTGCTGGATTTTCTGACCATGCTCGTCAAGACCTGTCAGATAAAAGACATCATAGCCCATGAGTCGTTTGTAACGAGCTAGGACATCACAAGCAATGGTTGTGTAGGCAGAACCGATATGAAGTTTACCAGATGGATAGTAAATCGGTGTTGTAATATAAAAATTCTTTTCAGACATAATTTTTCCTTTCCAGGCAAATGAAACCTGTTTTTCTAACACTTCATTATATCATATTTTTAGTGATTTTCGATAGGAAAATCCATACAAAAACAAGACAGACAAATGTCCATCTTGTTTTTTTCTGTTCTATATCTTATTCATAACGAAGGGCTTCGATTGGATCAAGCTTAGATGCTTTATTGGCTGGTAAGACTCCAAATATCATACCAACGCTGGCTGACACAGCCAAGCTAAAGAGAGCAATTGGGAGGGAAACCCCAACTTCGATACCTGCAATCATGTTTTGAAGCAATACTCCGGCTAACATGGTCATTCCAGCAGCAATCCCAAGACCGATGACACCACCTAGCAAGGTCAAGATCATGGATTCAATCAAAAACTGTACCAAGATATTAGCCCGAGTAGCTCCGAGCGCTTTCCGCAGACCAATCTCACGCGTGCGTTCTGTCACCGAAACCAGCATGATATTCATAACACCAGTTCCCCCGACAAAGAGAGAGATTCCTGCGATGGCACTGATAATGGTTGTCATAAAACCAAAGAGTTGTTGTACCTCTTGGAAGGCTGCAGTTGCATCCGCAACTTGGTACTCCCCTTGCTGAAGACCTGCAATCTCAGTCAATTTTCGAGCCAACTCTGGACCCAAGGTCTGTGTTAGACTAGTATCATTGACACGAAAGACGATGTTCGAGATTTCATCAGTATTAAAATTGGCTGCAAGAGAGATATTGGTCGTAATTGGAAGACCACCAATCCCAAAGGCTTTAGCAGTTTTAGCTTCATTGCTAGTATAAACGCCAATCACACGGTAACTAAATTCATTGACAGAGATGACTTGATTAACCGCAGCTTCTGGACTATCAAACAAACTCTTGGCTAGTTCTTCATCCAACAAAATCACACTGGCAAATTCCTTGTAGTCTTGCGGTCTTAGACTTCTACCCGCAACGATTTCATTTTCAACTGCGTTCATGTAGGTGCTATTTCCGCCTGTCAGAGTCGCTCGTTCAACCTTCTTATCCTTATAAGATAGGGTAACGTTGGTCGAATTAGTGACATAGTAACTGTCTACTCCTTTGAGTTTGGCAGCCTCCTTGACCCAAGACTCCAGTGGTTTTGGTGGTTCAACATGAACATCCTCTTCTCTCCCACTGACTGTCAAAGCGGATTGTTTCTGCGTGAAGGAGCCGTCCTTGCTTTTGATAGGAGAGAAAAAGACATGGATATCCTTTTGTGATTTGGTCATGTTTTTATTGACCTGGCGAGACATGGAGTCTCCCAAAGCCATGATGACGACGACAGACGAAACTCCGATGATAATCCCGATCATGGTGAGGAAGGAACGCATCTTGTGGGCCATAATGGATGAAAAGGCAAATTTCAGATTCTGCATCTAGTTTTCCTCCTTTTCTACCTGAGCACTGTCTGATGAGATAACCCCATCACGAATGACAATTTGGCGTTTGGCATAGGCGGCAATCTCAGGCTCATGCGTGACCATGATAATGGTCTTCCCTTCCTTGTTTAACTCCACCAACAGTTGCATGATTTGATTTCCTGTCTTGGTATCCAAGGCTCCTGTGGGTTCGTCTGCTAGGATGATAGAGGGATTATTTACCAAGGCACGCGCAATCGCTACACGTTGCTTTTGACCACCTGATAACTCGGAAGGCAAATGCTGACTGCGCTCCGTTAGCTCAACCTTTTCCAGAAATTCCTCAGCCAATTTTCGACGTTTTGAAGCTGAAACTCCAGCGTAAATCAAGGGCAATTCGACGTTTTGAAGTGCATTGAGTTTGGACAAGAGAAAGAACTGCTGAAATACAAAGCCGATTTGCTGGTTGCGGACCTTGGCAAGCTGTTTCTCTCCAAGACCTGCAACTTCTTGCCCTTCAAGGTAGTACTCTCCACTGGTTGGTGTATCCAACATTCCGATGGTATTCATCAAAGTGGACTTACCAGAACCGGACGGTCCCATAATGGCGACAAACTCACCTTCTTGAACTTCTAAGTTAATATTTTTTAGGACCTGCAGTTCTTGGTCACCATTTCGATAACTCCTGCAGATATTTTTGAGACTAATTAGTTTCTTCATCAGCCTTCACCTCTTTTCCTTCTTCCAAGGAAGATGTTGGATTACTGATGACCTTGGCACCGTCTGTCAAACCTGAAGTAATTTCTTGGTTGTCTGCGTCCGCATTCCCCAAAGTAACTTCTACCTTCTTCGCTTTTTTCTGGTCGTCAACGACCCAGACATAGTTTTTGTCATTTTCGGCAACAACACTGGTTAAAGGAACAAGGATGGCCTTACTCTTATTTTTGACTTCCACACTGACAGAGAAGCCTTGTTTCAACTCACCGATATCGCTAGTCACATCAACAGTATAAGGGTACTTAGATCCAGTATTTCCTCCAAGGGCTGCATTTGCTGCTTCTCCATTGTTTTTAGGATAATCAGAAATATAGCTGATTTTTCCTGTCCAGCTCTTATCTTGATAAACCTTCGAAGTAAAGGTAACTTCTTGCCCAACAGAAAGGTTAGCAAGGTTGTATTCAGACAACTCCCCTTTG
Organism: uncultured Streptococcus sp.; assembly: GCA_900546335.1. GTDB lineage: Bacteria > Bacillota > Bacilli > Lactobacillales > Streptococcaceae > Streptococcus. The sequence goes on along the minus strand of URCN01000003.1, from coordinate 1,452 downwards.
ACCTGCAAGTTTTCATTACTTACAACATGAACTACCACTTGGCTGTTACCCGTTGGCGATTTGGAAACATTACGATTAACTTCAACTACAGTCCCTTCAAGTGTACTGAGGACAGTTGCGGCATCTAGCTGAGCCTGAGCCTTATTGAGCTGAGCCACAGCATCTGCACGGTTATCCTTGGCATCACTGATTTGAGAGTCGATAGAGGATACTGAAGAAGTCGCTGCTTGCGCTTGTTCTGGGAGTCCAGCTTCTGTTGGAACCTGTGGAGAAGCTGGTGTAGCTGATGCATTTTCACGAGCCTTGTTTAACTCCTCGATATGACGGTCTGCCTTTGCAACTGCACGATCAGCTGCATCATAGGCAGCTTGAGCATCTGCACTGCTGTATTTGACCAACGCTTGCCCTTCTTCGACCTTGTCCCCGACTGAAACGAGAATTTCATCTAAATCTCCCTTACTAGCATCAAAATAAACGTATTGTTCATTTTTTGCTGTAACTGTACCTGACAAAAGAACCGATGAAGCAATAGAACCTTCCTTAGCAGTAACGATATGAGAGGTTTCCTCCTTGACAGCTGACTGGGAAGGTTGTCTAAAAATCAAAATCCCCGCAGCACCGATAACAATAGCACTGGCAACACCAATCGCTGTGTATAATTGCCATTTTTTTGCCTTCTTATTTCTTTTCATTTTTAAGCTCCTTTATTCTTTTGCCTTACAAAAACCATTATATCAGAAATACCGAGACCAAACAATGACAGTTCAGATGGAAACAATGACAATTCAGGATCATTATTTCGTTCGGTATTCGTTTATTGGATTATTGTGCTAGATATATAATACAATATTTTTTTGAATTTGGCAAGCGTTTTTATATTTTTTTTACCGTAGCAGATTTTTGCATTCAAAAAATAAAAACGATAGAATATGACTATCAAAGCTATAAGGAGTTTTCTATGAGAGAATATGATATCATCGCCATCGGTGGAGGAAGCGGCGGTATCGCCACTATGAACCGAGCTGGTGAACACGGGGCTAAAGCAGCTGTTATCGAGGAGAAAAAATTAGGTGGAACCTGCGTCAATGTCGGCTGTGTTCCTAAGAAAATCATGTGGTATGGAGCGCAAATCGCTGAAAGCCTCCACCACTACGGCCCTGACTACGGTTTTACAAGTTCAGATGTTCAATTTGATTTCGCAAAACTTCGTCAAAACCGTGAAGCCTACATCGACCGTGCCCGCTCATCTTATGATGGAAGTTTCAAGCGCAACGGTGTTGATTTGATTGAAGGTCGTGCTCATTTCGTTGATTCCCACACAGTCAGCGTCAATGGTGAATTGATTCGTGCCAAGCATATCGTGATTGCGACTGGCGCTCGTCCAAGCATCCCAACTATTGATCCTCTTGGTTTACGTAAATGCTCAAGCTAAAGATCGCTATTTATTTGAAA
>URCN01000002.1:0-56381 GCA_900546335.1 uncultured Streptococcus sp. | reverse complement strand
CGTTGAGGTCATGCGTGCAGCCTTGGAAGGAGCTAAAACAGCTCTTGCCAAAACAGTTTTTACTTTCAAACAGACAACATCATTCCCGAAATAGAGAACTGTTAGGAGGGTATTATGCCGATTCGAATTGATAAAAAATTACCAGCTGTGGAGATTTTAAGGACAGAAAATATCTTTGTTATGGACGACCAACGGGCCGCTCATCAGGATATTCGCCCCTTGAAGATTCTGATTTTAAATCTCATGCCTCAAAAAATGGTAACAGAAACGCAACTCTTACGGCATTTGGCTAATACCCCTTTGCAACTAGATATTGATTTCTTATATATGGAAACACATCGTTCCAAGACAACCCGTGCCGAACATATGGAAACCTTCTATAAGACCTTTCCAGAGGTCAAGGATGACTTTTTTGATGGACTGATTATCACAGGAGCACCAGTAGAGCATTTACCTTTTGAAGAGGTAGATTACTGGGAGGAATTCAAACAGGTCATCGAATGGTCCAAGACGCATGTTTTTTCAACACTCCATATCTGTTGGGGAGCTCAAGCAGGTCTTTATGTTCGCTATGGCGTTGAAAAGCACCAGATGGATCGGAAACTATCAGGCATTTATCCACAGGACACCTTGAAAGAAGGGCATCTTCTTTTTAGAGGTTTTGATGATCGCTATGTAGCACCTCATTCTCGTCATACGGAGATTTTAAAAGAAGAAATCTTAAACAAGACCAATCTGGAGATTCTGTCAGAAGGTCCTGAGGTTGGGGTTTCTATCTTAGCTAGTCGAGATTTGCGTGAGATTTATAGTTTTGGTCATTTGGAGTATGATCGTGACACTTTGGCAAGAGAGTATTTTCGTGATTATGAGGCGGGACTCAATCCTCATATCCCAGAGAACTACTTTAAAAATGATGATGTAAATGAGACGCCCTGTCTTTGTTGGTCTTCATCAGCTGCCCTCTTTTTCAGCAATTGGGTAAACTATGCAGTTTATCAAGAAACCCCTTTTGACTGGAGAAAGGTAGAGGATGATGCGGCTGCATTTGGATATCTATAAGAGGAATTATGACATATTTTGACGCTTTTAAATCAGGGAACTTGGTTTTGCCAAGTGCCCTGCTCTTGCATTTTAAGGAACTCTTTCCTTCCAGCGAAGATTTTCTCGTCTGGCAATTTTTCTATTTACAAAATACCACAGCACTAGGAGATGTTTCGCCTAGTCAGATTGCTGAAATCATTGGGAAAGAGGTGGCAGATGTCAACCAATCCATTTCGAATTTGACTGAAAATGGTTTGCTACAATATCGGACCATTGAACTAAATGGGGAAATTGAGCTGATTTTTGATGCTAGTTTGGCTTTTGAACGCTTGGATAGCTTGCTAGATACCCAAACTCCAGCTACAACTGCCCCAAATCCGCAAAATCAATTGAAGGATCTGGTTGAAACTTTTCAGCAGGAATTGGGACGCTTATTAACACCATTTGAAATCGAGGATCTTTCCAAGACGGTCAAAGAAGACGGAGTTAAGGCGGATTTGATTAAGGAAGCTCTCCGAGAGGCCGTCCTCAATGGGAAGCCAAACTGGAAATATATTCAGGCAATCTTACGAAACTGGCGCCACGAAGGCATTCAGTCTGTTGCCCAAGTAGAGGCCAAACGAGCAGAGCGAGAAGCGAACAATCCCAAACAAGTTCAGGCTTCGGATGATTTCCTTGATGCCATGAATTTGTGGCAAAATTAGTCGCTTGAAAAATTTTGAAAATTAGAGTAAGGTTTGCAAGCTCCTTATAAATATGATAGAATAATAGTGAATAAAATGAAAAAAGAGGTATGTGAAATGTCACGTAAACCATTTATCGCTGGTAACTGGAAAATGAACAAAAATCCAGAAGAAGCAAAAGCATTTGTTGAAGCCGTTGCATCAAAACTTCCTTCATCAGACCTTGTTGAAGCAGGTATCGCAGCTCCTGCGGTTGATTTGACAGCTGTTCTTGCTGCTGCTAAAGGATCAAACCTTAAAGTTGCTGCTCAAAACTGCTACTTTGAAAATGCAGGTGCGTTCACTGGTGAAACAAGCCCACAAGTTTTGAAAGAAATCGGTACTGACTACGTTGTTATCGGTCACTCAGAGCGTCGTGACTACTTCCATGAAACTGACGAAGATATCAACAAAAAAGCAAAAGCAATCTTTGCAAACGGTATGCTTCCAATCATCTGTTGTGGTGAGTCACTTGAAACTTACGAAGCTGGTAAAGCTGCTGAATTCGTAGGTGCTCAAGTATCTGCTGCTTTGGCTGGATTGACAGCTGAACAAGTTGCTGCATCCGTTATCGCTTATGAGCCAATCTGGGCTATCGGTACTGGTAAATCAGCTTCACAAGACGATGCACAAAAAATGTGTAAAGTTGTTCGTGACGTTGTAGCTGCCGACTTTGGTCAAGAAGTTGCGGACAAAGTTCGTGTTCAATACGGTGGTTCTGTTAAACCCGAAAACGTTGCTTCATACATGGCTTGCCCAGACGTTGACGGTGCCCTTGTTGGTGGTGCGTCACTTGAAGCTGAAAGCTTCTTGGCATTGCTTGATTTTGTAAAATAATCTAATTTATTCCAGACAGTCTTCTAAGACTGTCTTTTTTTATAGAGGACTGATATTTTTCTTAAATTATCAGTCAATTACAACTTTTTTAATATGGGTTAATTTTCTTGCTTTTGTCTACTAGGTGTAGTATACTGAGGTAGTAATCAATAAATATGGTTACAAAAATAATATTATGAGGTGAAAAAAATGGTTGAATTGAAAAAAGATGCATTAAAAGACGTAACAACATTATCTAAAACAGCGCCAGTAGCATTGGCAAAAACAAAGGAAGTATTGAACCAAGCAGTAGCGGACTTGTATGTGGCTCACATTGCCCTTCACCAAGTTCACTGGTATATGCGTGGTCGTGGTTTCCTCGTATGGCATCCAAAAATGGATGAATACATGGACAGCCTTGATGGCTATCTTGACGAAATCAGCGAACGTTTGATCACCCTTGGTGGCAAACCTTACTCAACTTTGACAGAGTTCCTTCAACACAGTGAAATTGAAGAAGAAGAAGGAGAATTCCGTAACGTTGAAGAAAGCTTGGAACGTGTTCTAGCGATTTATCGCTACCTCATCGCTCTTTTCCAAAAAGCTTTGGATGTGACTGATGAAGAAGGTGATGATGTTACAAACGATATCTTTGTTGGTGCTAAGGCTGAACTTGAGAAAACCGTTTGGATGATTGCAGCAGAACTTGGACAAGCTCCTGGTTTGTAAAATATAGTTGCTACCCCTTTTATCATGAGGTGCCTGATAAGTGCCCATGACCAATCATCTTTTAAAAGTCATGTAACTGTAAAAAGTTGCATGATTTTTTTGTTTGCTGGACTTAGGACACATTGTCAAAAGTAGGATTTTACGGTATAATAGTTGCTGTTCAATAACATATGAATTTTAAAGAATAATTGTTAGTTTAAGGAGGACTTATGAACAACTTACCAAATTGCCCAAAATGTAATTCAGAATATGTCTACGAAGACGGAAGTCTCTTGGTCTGCCCAGAGTGTGCCTATGAATGGAATCCTGCGGAAGTTGCAGAAGTAGAAGAAGGTGTTGTTGCTATTGATGCCAATGGAAATAAATTGGCTGACGGCGATACTGTAACTCTTATCAAGGATTTGAAAGTAAAAGGTGCGCCAAAGGATTTGAAACAAGGAACTCGCGTTAAAAATATCCGTATCGTAGAAGGTGACCACAACATCGACTGTAAGATTGATGGTTTTGGAGCTATGAAACTCAAGTCAGAATTTGTTAAGAAAATCTAGCCATGAAACTGAATTATAAATTTATTTTTTATAGTCGTGTGCTCTTGTTCTTAGCGGCATTTACAGGAGTTTATTTGGAGATTACCAAGCACGGTGGCTTTGGTATGCTCCTTTACTACACAGTGTTGTCCAATCTTTTGGTAACGATTTTCACGGGCTATCTGCTCCGTGTGATGAGCCGTTCAGGTGAAAATTGGCAAAGTCCGACCTTGCTTCGTCTCAAGGGTGGTGTCACCATGAGTATCATGATTACCTGTGTGATTTACCATTTTATGCTTGCTCCGATCGCGACAGACTTTTACCGAGTGGAAAATTTCCTTTGCCACTATATCGTTCCACTCTGGTTTTTAGCCGATACCCTCTTCTTCGATAAACGGGGTCAATACAAGATCTGGGATCCAGTCTTGTGGACCATATTGCCCTTGGTTTATATGATTTTTGCCTTGTTTAACGGCCTGGTCTTAAAACTCAATATTCCGAATTCCAAGGACAATCCCTTCCCTTATTTCTTTTTAAATGTGAACAAGGGTTGGGACGTGGTTATCAAATGGTGTTTGATCATTTTTGCGGCGTATATGGTTGCAGGCTTCATCTTCTACCTAATCAAGCAAATCAAGCGAAAATAGTCTTCCTATTAGGAAAGTTAGGACGGAGTCTCTAGTTCAATCGGGCTCCTTCTTTTCTTGCCATCTTCCTTTTAAAAGGATAAACAGTGAGAAATATACAGAAAGAAAATTCATGAAACAATATTTAGAACGGGCTAGTATTTTGGCCCTCTCCCTCGTTTTGATTACCTCCTTTTCCATCTCAAGTGCTCTGCCAGCCATGTTTGACTATTATCAAGGCTACCCCAAAGAACAAATCGAGCTCCTGGTCAGTCTCCCTTCTTTTGGAATCATGATTATGCTGATTTTAAATGGTTTTTTGGAGCGTTTGCTTTCTGAGCGACTTCAGATTAGTCTGGGACTTCTCATCCTCTCTATCGGTGGAACAGCTCCCTTCTGGTATCAGGATTATAACTTTGTCTTTGCTATGCGGATTTTATTTGGCTTGGGTGTTGGGATGATCAATGCCAAGGCTATTTCTATCATCAGCGAACGCTATCATGGAAAGACACGGATCCAGATGCTTGGTCTCCGCGGATCAGCAGAAGTTGTCGGGGCGTCGATTTTGACTCTAGTGGTAGGTCAACTCTTATCCTTGGGATGGACAGTGACCTTCTTGGCCTACAGTGCGGGATTTTTAGTATTGATTCTTTATCTGCTCTTTGTCCCTTATGGGAAAGAAAAGAAAGAAACAAAGAAAAAAGAGGCCGAAACGACTCGTTTGACAGGACAGATGAAAGGCTTAATTTTTCTATTGGCTGTCGAAGCAGCAGTTGTTGTCTGTACCAACACAGCTATCACCATTCGTATTCCTAGTCTGATGGTGGAAAGAGGTCTAGGGGATGCCCAGTTATCGAGTTTGGTTTTAAGTATCATGCAGTTGATTGGTATCTTGGCAGGTGTGAGTTTTTCTTTCTTTATCTCTCTGTTTAAAGAAAGGTTGCTCCTTTGGTCAGGTATCACCTTTGGATTGGGGCAGATTGTGATTGCCTTGTCTCCGTCATTGGGTGTGATGGTAGTTGGAAGTGTTGTGGCAGGTTTTTCTTACAGTGTGGCCTTGACCACTGTCTTTCAGCTTCTTTCTGAAAGAATCCCAGCCAAGCTCCTTAATCAGGCAACATCTTTTGCAGTGCTAGGATGCAGCTTTGGAGCCTTTACGACACCTTTCATTCTTGGGGCGATTGGCTTGGTGACTCAAAACGGTATGTTTGTCTTCACCATTCTAGGATGCTGGTTGATTGTCACTTCTATCTTTGTTATGTACGCACTTCAAAAGAGAGCTTAGGATTGGTTTCCTAAGTTTTTCTTTTTTGGAATTTTGTACCCAGGCAATTATTGGTTTTTAAACTTGTTTACACTTTTATTTCCTGATAAAATAGAAGTTATGACAAGATATAAAGCAATCATTTCCTATGACGGTTATGCCTTTGCTGGTTTTCAGCGCCAGCCTCATGCGCGGAGTGTTCAAGAGGAAATCGAAAAAACTTTAACGAGACTCAATAAGGGGCAAGCCATCACTGTACACGGTGCTGGTCGGACGGATAGTGGGGTCCATGCTCTGGGACAGGTTATTCATTTTGACCTGCCCTATCAGATGGATGAGGAAAAACTCCGTTTTGCTCTAGATACCCAGTCTCCTGAAGATATCGATGTGATTTTGATTGAGATTGTGGCCGATGATTTTCATTGCCGTTATGCAAAACATAGCAAGACCTATGAGTTTATCGTGGATAGAGGGCGCCCCAAAAATCCGATGCGTCGTCACTATGCTACTCACTTTCCCTATCTCCTCGATGTTGAGCGGATGCAGATGGCAATCAAAAAGCTAGAGGGAACCCATGATTTCACCGGTTTTACAGCATCTGGAACCAGTGTAGAGGACAAGGTTCGGACCATTACAGAAGCGAGTTTAACAGTCGATGAGACAGGGCAGTTTTTGACCTTTGCCTTTTCAGGAAATGGCTTCTTGTATAAGCAGATTCGCAATATGGTGGGGACGCTGCTCAAAATCGGAAATAATCGAATGCCAGTTGAGCAGATTGACTTGATCTTGGAAAAAAAAGACAGACAGCTTGCAGGTCCAACAGCAGCACCGAATGGCTTGTATTTAAAGGAGATTCGTTATGAAGAATAATCGTATTTTAGCCCTTTCTGGGAATGATATTTTTAGTGGAGGTGGTTTATCAGCTGATCTTGCTACCTATACCTTGAACGGCTTGCATGGCTTTGTAGCTGTAACTTGTTTGACGGCCTTGACCGAAAAGGGTTTTGAAGTTTTCCCTACGGATGATACTATTTTTCAACATGAGTTGAACAGCTTGCGTGATGTCGAGTTTGCAGGGATTAAGATTGGTCTTCTCCCTACTGTCAGTGTTGCTGAGAAGGCCTTGGATTTTATCAAGCAACGTCCAGAAGTGCCTGTGGTATTGGACCCCGTCTTGGTCTGCAAGGAAACGCATGATGTGGCTGTTAGTGAGCTCTGCCAAGAGTTGATTCGTTTTTTCCCTCATGTCAGTGTGATTACGCCAAATCTTCCTGAAGCAGAATTGTTAGCGAGCCAGGAGATCAAAACCTTGGAAGATATGAAAGCTGCAGCGCAGAAATTGCATGATTTAGGAGCGCCAGCAGTTATCATCAAGGGAGGCAATCGTCTCAGACAAGATAAGGCTGTGGATGTCTTTTATGATGGACAAAATTTTACAGTTCTAGAAAATCCCGTTATCCAAGGACAAAATGCAGGGGCAGGTTGTACCTTTGCCTCAAGCATTGTCAGTCACTTGGTTAAAGGTGAAGAACTATTAGCAGCAGTGGAAAGCTCAAAAGCTTTCGTTTATCGTGCTATTGCACAAGCAGATCAATATGGAGTAAGACAATATGAAGCAAACCAAAACAACTAAAATCGCCCTTGTATCCCTTTTAACTGCCCTTTCTGTGGTCCTAGGCTATTACTTGAAAATAGCAACTCCAACAGGAATGCTGACTCTCTTGGATGCCGGTATTTTCTTTACCGCCTTTTACTTTGGCAGTAAAGAAGGAGCCGTCGTTGGAGGACTAGCTGGATTCCTCATTGACCTTTTATCAGGATATCCACAGTGGATGTTCTTTAGCTTGGTAAACCATGGCTTGCAAGGATTTTTTGCAGGTTTTAAAGGCAAATGGCAATGGCTAGGCCTTGTCTTGGCTACTGTCGTCATGGTTAGTGGCTATGCTCTGGGCTCTACCCTAATGAATGGCTGGTCCGCAGCCTTACCAGAAATCCTTCCAAACTTCCTACAAAATACCTTGGGGATGATTGTGGGATTTGTAGTCTTTCAGAGCGTCAAGAAGATAAAATAAAAAAGTCAGCTTCAATAGCTGACTTTTTGTTTGTCTAGGTTTAATCAAAATAAAGCAAGTCCTTGCTGGTGCTGGTAAAGAGATCAAATCCATCCTTAGTGACGACACCGCAATCTTCGATGCGAACACCGACTTTTCCAGGGATATAGATACCTGGTTCAACAGAGAAGCACATGCCTTCTTCGATGACCATGTCGTTTCCTTCCATGATAGATGGGAATTCGTGGACATCCATACCGATACCGTGACCGAGACGGTGGTTAAAGTACTCACCGTAACCAGCTTTTTCGATGACTTCACGGGCAGCGCGGTCTACTTCATGAGCAGTCACACCAGGTTTGATAAAGTCAAGGGCAGCTTGTTGGGCTTCAAGGGTCAAGTTGTAAATATCTTTTTTGAATTGGTTTGGTTTGCCGACAGCGACCGTACGAGTCATATCTGAGGCATAGCCATTAACCATGACACCGAGGTCAAAGAGGAGAAGGGCGTCCTTTTCGACCTTGTTTGCACCAGGAATTCCGTGTGGATTTGCAGCGTTATCGCCAGTCAAGACCATGGTATCAAAGCTCATTTCATAGCCTTCACCTTTCATGGCAAAGTCGATTTGTGCAATGATATCTGTCTCAGTCTTGTCAAGAGAAATGTTGTCAAAACCAACTTTTACAGCTTTATCAGCATAGAGACCCGCAACCATCATTTTTTGAACTTCATCAGCTGACTTGATGAGGCGCATGCGTTGGATGCGAGGAGTGAGGTTTTCAAACTCAGCAGTTTCAAAGACCGTTTTCAAACCATGATACTTGGTTAAGATGAGGTTGTCAAACTCAACAGCAACACGTTTGAAATCAAGCTGTGGAAGAGCATTTTGGATTTTCTTCCATGGGTTTTCAGAGTCCACATAACCAACTACTGGGAAGGAAACAGTGCTACTTGCACGCTCTACTTCAAGGGCTGGGACAAAAAGGAGGGGTTCTTGATCCGCTAGAACAAAGAGGAACATTTGGCGTTCATGGGGGTCGCTGTAAAAGCCAGTGAGGTAATTAATAGTGACGGGGTCAGATACGACAGCGACGTCTAGTTTTTCTGATTCAAGATATGTTACGATTTGTTGTAATTTAGACATATGCTACCTTCTTTCTACCCTCTATTTTGGCAAAAAAAGAGAGAAAATGCAAGAGAGAAGGGTAAAAGAACAGGCAAAAAGAACTCCGACAAGATAGGGGAGTTCTTTGATATAGTTTTTCTTGGTTTAAGAAAAGTCAGCCTTGCTTTTGACGTCACTATATTCTTCAGCGATTTCTTGGCTGAGGATGTCCTCATAGGCAGGGAGTTGGATGTCCTGACCGTATTTCTTCTTGAGGGCAGTAGTGACTAGGCGATAAGCTAGATTGGCATTACGAGAGAGGATAGGTCCGTGGAAGTAGGAACCAAAGACATTCTTATAATGAACCCCTTCGCCGATCTTTTCTTCGTTGTTTCCATTTCCATAGACAACCAGTCCCAGTGGTTTTTGGTCATCTGAGAGGAAGGTACGACCTTGGTGATTTTCAAATCCGTAGTAGGTTTCATCGAAATCTTCATTGTGAATCTTGATGTCACCGATAAAGCGGTTGTTGGTTTGGTTGAGAGTATAATGTCCCATGACACCGAGCCCTTCGATGCGTTTCCCTGAAGCCTCAACATAATATTGCCCCAAAAGTTGAAAACCACCACAGATGGCTAGAGCTACTCCGTCGTTTTGGATGTAGTTGTCAATGCTCTCTTTTTTAGCAGGTAGGTCGCTTGCGATGATGCTTTGTTCAAAGTCTTGACCACCACCGAAAAAGGCAATATCGTAGTGATTTTCGTCGAAGTCATCATGGAGAGAAACGATATCAACCGTCACATGAGCTCCCAGTTTTTCAGCCACATACTTGAGCATGAGGATATTGCCGTTGTCCCCGTAGGTATTCATGAGGTTTCCATAGAGGTGGGCAATGTTGAGCCGATAAGGGTAGTTGCCAGCTTTTGAGGAAAGTGAAGTATAAACCATTAGTTCATCTCCTTTCTAACAATCTGACGACTAGCCAGCAGTTCGCGGAATTCCAGCATAGCAGTATAGGTAGCTAGGATATAGGCATGCTTGCAGTCTTGGTTCTCAATGGTTTTGAGAACTTGCTCCAGATTGCTTGTCTCAGTGATTTTATCAGCTGGGTAGCCTGTCACTCGTAGACGACGTGCGATTTCAGAATGACGAACACCGCCAGCATTGATTGCAGGGATATCCATGTCAGTGATTTGTTCAAAATCAGCATCCCAGATCCAGCTAGTGTCAATTCCATCTGCATAGTTGGCATTGAGAAGGACAGATAGGCTAAATGGGTAAGGTGCTAGTTTGATCATCTCGATAGCCTGAGTTGCACCTACCGGATTCTTGATGAGGACAAGGGTACATTCCTTATCACCGATATGGAAGGTTTCCTGACGACCAAAGACTGCACGACTCTTGTCAAATCCTTGTTTGATCCGCTGTGAATCTGCACCGAGGAAGCGGGCGATGGCAACCGCAGCAAGGGCATTGTAGATGTTGTAAAGTCCACCGATTTGGATGCCGTACTCTTGTCCGTCAATGACAAAGCGGGAGCGATTGTTGGTTAACTCAACCAAGTCTGTCAGACGGTAGTCCAAGTCAGGTCGTTTGCATCCACAATTTTCACAGATATAGGCACCCAAGTTGGCATAGGTATTGTGCTCATATTTGAGGATGCCTTGACAGTCAGGGCAGAGAATCCCTTCGGTATTGTAGTGAGCCAGTTGGGCTGGCCCTTTCTCCAAGTCAAAACCAAAATACTGTACTGGGTTTGGAATAGCTGGTTTGTAGAAAAGTGGACTGTCACCATTGAGGAGAACAGTAGCCGTCGGCACCTTACGAATAGCATCCAAAATCATGTTATAAGTTGTGTAAATCTCACCGTAGCGGTCCATCTGGTCACGGAAAATATTAGTAATGACAAAAAGGCTAGGATGGATGTAGTCACAGATACGAGATAGACTGGCCTCGTCAATTTCTAGAACGGCAATGTTTTTCCCAGTTTTAGAGGATTTGGCCGTCAAGAAGGTTGTCGTAATCCCTGTGATCATGTTGGCACCACTAGGATTGGTTAGAACCTGACCATAGACTTCTTTTAAAATGCCGACAGTGAGGGCAGTTGTCAGGGTTTTCCCATTGGTTCCAGTGACCACGACAATCTCGTAGTTCTTAGCTAGATTTTGTAAAATATCTTTATCAAATTGAAGGGCAAGTTTTCCAGGGAGCGTGCTTCCACGGCCAAGATGGCTTAAAACGAAGTGAGAAGAACGCCCAGCTAGGAGACCCAAAGTAGTTTTTAATTCCATGTTTCTATTATATCATAAAAGAAAGAAAAGACAGATTTGAGATTTCGCAGAAACAAAAACAGCCCAATGAGGGCTGTTAGCTAACAAATCAGTCTCAACTTAAATCGCAAACAAGTCATTCAAGTTCTCAGCCAAGGTTGGGTGAGTGAAGATTTGTTTTGTGAAGTAAGTGTAAGGAATCTTGTTGTCCATGGCAACAGTGATGATGTTGATGATTTCTTGAGAGCCTTCTGAGAAGATGCTTGCTCCGAGAATTTCTTTTGTTTCAGTATTGACAACAGCTTTGAAGGCTCCGCGAAGGTCGCCATTTACGTGACCACGAGGCATTGCTGCAACAGGGATTTCCTTCACAGCGTATGGAAGTTTCAAATCAGCTACTTGGCTTTCCGTCAAACCAACTTGTGAAAGTGCAGGTGTGATGAACATGGTGTTTGGTACATTGAGACGGTCTTCAAGAGTGTAGCTGCCATCTCCAGCAAGATAGCTGTAGACAACACGGAAGTCATCAAGTGAAATGTAGGTAAATTGAGGTCCACCGTTGACGTCTCCAACTGCAAAGACACCAGGAACGTTTGTTTGACAATGTTTGTCAACCTTGATAGCACCACGCTCCGTTAGCTCAATATCGGTATTTTCAAGTTGAAGTGATTCTACGTTTGGCTTACGTCCAGTTGCGTAGAGAAGGGCGTCGAAACGGTAAGTTTCATTTTCAGTTACGACGAGAACTTGGTCACCGTCGTTTTTGATTTCAGTAGTACGGATGTTCTGAAGCAATTCAATGCCGTCTTCTTCCATGTATTGTTTAGCAAGAGCTGCAATGGAAGGTTCTGCACGAGGAAGGAATGTATCCAAGGCATCTAGGACTGTGACTTTGCTACCAAGTTTGTTGTAGAGTCCTGCAAATTCAAGACCGATGTTTCCGCCACCAAGAACTCCAAGTTTCTCAGGCAATTTGTCCAAGTTTTGGATACCTGTTGAGTCAAAGACGTTTTTACTTGTAGCAAGTCCAGGGATTGGCAAGACGTTTGAAACAGCACCAGTGTTGATAACGATAGTTTCAGCAGTGAGTTCTTGTTTTTCGTCACCTGCTTGGATTTCGATGACTTTATTTGAAAGGAAGTGAGCTTCCGCATCAAAGATCTCCACCCCTGTACCCGCAACAGTAGCATAGTTTTTACCGTTAAGGCGACCAGTGATGGTATTTTTTGTAGCAATAACTTCTTCAAAAGACAAGTCTTTCTCAGCAGCAACTAGCAAGGTTTTAGTTGGGATACAGCCGATGTTGATACAAGTTCCACCGTACATAGCTTTGCTTCGTTCAATGAGGGCAACTTTTTTGCCAGCTGAAGCTAGTTTACCAGCCAGTGTTTTACCTGCCTTACCAAACCCGATAACGATTAAATCATAAGTTAGCATTTTTAGTTCCTCCTATTTGTTTTCATTCTAGCACAAGAAAAAAACTTTTGCACAATTCTGCTACGAAAAAGACAGAAAAAGATAAAAACGCTTTCCAGACAAAAAACTAGTAATTTTTTGACAAGCTTGATAAACTAAAATCCTATCTATTTTTATATAAAATAGAATAAATGTTCGAAAATAGGGGGTTTTATGAAATCAAATCGTTATATTATTGCCTTTGCTGGGGTCATTTTACACTTAATGCTGGGTTCGACTTATGCTTGGAGTGTTTATCGCAATCCTATTATTGAAAAAACGGGATGGGATCAGGCTTCTGTTGCCTTTGCCTTTAGTCTAGCAATCTTTTGTTTGGGATTATCGGCTGCATTTATGGGGCGTTTGGTAGAAAAATTTGGTCCGAGAGTCATGGGGAGTCTATCTGCTTTTCTATACGCAGGTGGAAATATCTTAACAGGATTTGCAATAAACCGTCAGGAGCTGTGGTTGTTGTATCTCGCTTATGGTATTTTAGGTGGGCTTGGTTTGGGAGCAGGCTATATTACCCCTGTGTCAACGATTATAAAATGGTTTCCTGATAAACGTGGTCTCGCAACAGGTTTAGCGATTATGGGGTTTGGTTTTGCTTCTTTATTGACTAGTCCCATAGCGCAACATCTCATCGCAGGGGTAGGGCTTGTAGAAACTTTTTATATTTTAGGTGCAAGTTACTTTATTATCATGCTCCTAGCTTCACAATTCATTAAGCGTCCAAATGAGCAAGAGCTTGCAATTTTATCTGTTTCAGGGAAAGAAAAAACAGCCTCTTTGACGCAAGGAATGGCTGCGAATCAGGCCCTGAAAAGCAATCGGTTTTATATACTTTGGATTATTTTCTTTATCAACATAGCTTGTGGTTTAGGCTTAATTTCAGCGGCATCGCCAATGGCACAGGAGATGGCTGGCTTGTCTACAAGTCATGCAGCAGTAATGGTGGGCGTTTTAGGGATTTTCAATGGGTTTGGTCGTTTGCTTTGGGCGAGTTTATCTGACTATATCGGTCGCCCTCTAACCTTTAGTATATTACTGCTTGTCAATCTTTTCTTTTCTCTCTCACTTTGGCTCTTTACAGATTCCATTTTATTTGTAGTCTCTATGTCTATTTTGATGACTTGCTATGGAGCTGGCTTTTCATTGATTCCGGCTTATCTCAGTGATATTTTTGGAACCAAGGAATTGGCAGCTCTGCATGGATATATTTTAACAGCTTGGGCAATGGCTGGTTTAGCAGGGCCTATTTTATTAGCAGAGACTTATAAAATAGCTCATTCTTACACACAAACCTTGTTCGTTTTTCTCATTTTATATAGTATAGCCTTGGCTTTGTCTTATTATCTAGGTCATTCAATCAAAAAGGAAATCCAAAAACCGCTTACATGATTTTCCTAAAGAATTCTACTATCTTTTGCTTCTCTCTTGTGTTATACTAGATAGGTTGCAAAGAAACTCGTACTTTTCTTTCGTGGAAAAGAAGCAACACGGTATCTCTTTTTTGTAGAAGATACGTCATGAAAAGAAAAGTATAAACTAAAGCCCTATAGGGTGGCTTCGCACCACCTTTAGAAAGAAGAATAACGTGAAATTTAATGAATTTAACTTGTCTGCTGAATTGCTAGCAGAGATTGAAAAAGCTGGATTTGTAGAAGCCAGTCCTATCCAAGAACAGACCATTCCATTGGCTCTCGAAGGAAAAGACGTTATCGGTCAAGCTCAGACAGGTACAGGAAAAACTGCAGCCTTTGGCTTGCCAACCCTTGAAAAAATCCGTACAGAAGAAGCGACCATCCAAGCCTTGGTTATCGCTCCAACTCGTGAACTCGCTGTCCAAAGTCAAGAGGAACTCTTCCGCTTTGGCCGTAGCAAGGGAGTGAAAGTTCGCTCAGTTTACGGTGGTTCCAGCATTGAAAAACAAATCAAGGCCCTTAAATCTGGTGCCCACATCGTGGTAGGAACACCAGGCCGTCTTTTGGACTTGATTAAACGCAAGGCCTTGAAATTACAAGATATTGAAACTCTGATTCTTGACGAAGCGGACGAAATGCTCAACATGGGCTTCCTTGAAGACATTGAAGCCATCATTTCCCGTGTCCCTGAAAATCGTCAAACCTTGCTCTTTTCAGCAACCATGCCAGATGCTATCAAACGTATCGGTGTTCAGTTTATGAAAGACCCTGAGCATGTGAAGATTGCTGCCAAGGAATTGACAACAGAGCTAGTGGATCAGTACTATATCCGTGTCAAGGAACAAGAGAAATTTGATACTATGACACGTCTCATGGATGTGGAACAACCAGAACTTGCTATTGTATTTGGTCGTACCAAACGCCGTGTAGATGAATTGACTCGTGGTCTTAAGATCCGTGGCTTCCGTGCTGAAGGAATTCATGGTGACCTAGACCAAAATAAACGTCTTCGTGTCCTTCGTGATTTTAAAAATGGGAATCTTGATGTTTTGGTTGCGACAGACGTGGCAGCACGTGGTTTGGATATCTCAGGTGTGACCCATGTCTACAACTACGATATTCCACAAGATCCTGAAAGTTATGTTCACCGTATCGGTCGTACAGGTCGTGCTGGTAAGTCAGGTCAATCTATTACTTTTGTAGCACCAAATGAAATGGGCTACCTTCAAATCATCGAAACCTTGACTAAGAAACGCATGAAAGGCTTGAAACCAGCGACAGCAGAAGAAGCCTTCCAAGCTAAGAAACAAGTAGCGCTCAAGAAAATCGAACGAGACTTCGCAGACGAATCCATTCGTGGGAACTTTGAGAAATTTGCTAAAGATGCTCGTAAGTTAGCTGCAGAATTTAGTCCAGAAGAATTGGCTATGTATATCTTGAGTCTGACAGTCCAAGATCCAGACAGCCTTCCTGAAGTGGAGATTGCGCGTGAAAAACCACTGCCATTTAAACCATCAGGTAATGGCTTTGGTGGCAAAGGTAAGGGAGGTCGAGGAGGCCGTCGTGGAGACGACCGTCGAGATCGTGATCGCCGCGGCAATGGTCGCCGTGATGATTTCAAAAAAGGCAGTCATGGGAACGATCGTTTTGATAAAGACAGACGTTACCGTAATAAAGACAATAAAAAACCTCGCAACACTTCAAGCGAAAAGAAGACCGGCTTTGTTATTCGTAACAAAGGAGACAAATAGAAAAAAGCGATTCACACTGTGAATCGCTTTTATATATAAGGAGACCGATAGTAAAAGAAGATGGTGATAGTAAAGGATAGGTGAAACGGAAAGGGATTTATCATGTCATCTTCTTATAATGTTATAATATCAAAAATAAAATAGGATGTCAATAAAAAACCTCGATTTTTTCTAAAATATTTTTGCTGTTCAAAATTGCAATTAAATAAGCAATTTTCAGATAATTATTGAAATAAAGACTTTTCTATGTTATAATGGAAGCGATTATATGCGAGGTAAAAAATGGCACATTTATTAGAAAAAACAAGAAAAATCACGTCTATTCTAAAGCGCTCTGAGGAGCAACTCCAAGATGAACTTCCTTACAATGCGATTACACGCCAGTTAGCTGATATTATTGATTGTAACGCTTGTATTGTGAATAACAAGGGACGTCTCTTGGGCTACTTTATGCGTTATAAGACCAATAATGACCGTGTTGAACAGTTCTTCCAAACCAAAACCTTCCCTGAGGTCTATGTACAAGGGGCAAACATGATTTATGATACGGAAGCCAATCTTCCTGTTGAACATGATTTGACCATTTTCCCTGTAGAGAGCCGTGCGGACTTTCCAGATGGTTTGACGACCATCGCTCCGATTCATGTATCAGGGATTCGCCTAGGTTCGTTGATCATTTGGCGCAATGATAAGAAATTTGAAGATGAAGATTTGATCCTTGTCGAGATTGCGAGCACGGTGGTAGGGATTCAACTGTTGAACTTCCAACGTGAAGAAGATGAGAAGAATATTCGCCGTCGTACGGCTGTTACCATGGCGGTCAACACCCTTTCCTATTCAGAACTTCGTGCCGTATCAGCTATTTTAGCTGAGCTGGATGGAAATGAAGGACAGCTGACTGCGTCTGTTATTGCAGACCGTATTGGCATTACACGCTCAGTGATTGTCAATGCGCTTCGTAAATTGGAGTCTGCGGGAATTATTGAGAGTCGTTCATTAGGAATGAAGGGGACTTATCTCAAAGTTCTAATTGGTGATATTTTTGAGGAAGTGAAAAAGAGGGACTACTAATGGCAAAAGCTTTAATCTCGATTGACTATACAGAGGATTTCGTAGCAGATCATGGAAAGCTAACTGCTGGAGCACCTGCTCAAGCAATATCAAAAGCCATTGATCAGGTAACCAGACTGGCTTTTGAACGTGGGGATTATGTCTTTTTCACCATTGATGCTCATGAGGAGAAGGATACATTCCACCCAGAAAGCAAGCTCTTTCCACCACACAACATCATCGGAACTAGCGGTCGTAACCTTTATGGCCCCCTAGCTGACTTTTATGCTGAGCATGAGGCGGATAGTTGTGTCTTTTGGATGGACAAACGTCACTATTCAGCATTTTCAGGAACGGACTTAGATATCCGTTTGCGAGAACGTCGGGTTGATACTGTTATCTTAACAGGTGTTTTGACGGATATTTGCGTCCTTCATACGGCTATTGATGCCTATAATTTAGGTTATCAAATCGAGATTGTCAAGCCTGCGGTTGCTTCTATTTGGCCAGAAAATCATCAGTTTGCTCTTGGGCATTTTAAGAACACATTGGGAGCAAAATTACTGGATGAAAACCTTGCTGAAATTGAACTATAAGCCTGTTGGAAAAATGAAAAAAATCTGAAAAAAGTGTTGACAAAGATTTTGAAAGTTGATATACTAGTAAAGTAATCGACGCGGGGATGGCGGAATTGGCAGACGCGCTGGACTCAAAATCCAGTGTCCGCAAGGACGTGCCGGTTCGACCCCGGCCGCCGGTATAGTAATAAAGACAAGGTTTTCGGACCTTGTTTTTTGATTTGGTGAAGATTTTGATATTTTTCTTTAAGTACAGATAACTGATGAATCATCTTTTTCTTCTTATTCTAATCATTTTTAGTGTATTTTTGGTATAATATTACTTATTCACAATTTATTTTGATTATGAAAGAGTTTGGTGATTAATGTCTCGGTCTGTTGAATTACTAAAGAAACGTTACTTAAAGAATATAAAAGAGAACCCAGATTTATTTATTGGGATTGAGTTAGAATATCCTATTGTAAATTTAGAGGGTGAAGCTACAGATGGTGAAGTTGTTAAGGATCTCTTTCGGTATTTACCATCAGTATTGGGCTTCACTATCGAAAAAGTGGATGATTTTGGGAATCCAATTCAGTTGCTTGATCCAGTCAGCCAAGATACGATCTTGTTTGAGGTTGCTTATACGACGATTGAGTTTGCATTCGGAAAGGCCGAATCTATCCAAGAGGTAGAAGAACGCTTTAACTTCTATATGGCTACGATTCAGAATAAGTTGGGTGAAGCTAACCATGCTATTGTTGGCTGCGGCATTCATCCCAACTGGGATAAAAATGAGAATTGTCCAGTGGCTTATCCCCGCTATCAGATGTTGATGGATTATCTGAATTTGAGTAGAAATGTAACTAAATCAGATTTACATCATTTCCCTGAGTATGGTGCCTTTATCTGTGGAAGTCAGGTTCAACTGGACGTTTCAAAGTCCAACTACTTGCGGGTTATCAATGCTTTTACGCAAATTGAAGCTGCAAAAGCCTTTTTATTTGCCAATTCTGAGTTTTCAGGGGAAGATTGGGATACTAAGATTTCAAGGGATATTTTTTGGGAAGAATCCATGCACGGGATTTATCCTGAAAATGTAGGCGTCAATGCCAGACTCTTCAAAGATGAGAATGATTTTTTTGATTATCTAGATCATTCTGCGATTTTTACTGCGGAGCGTGGTGGGCAGACCTATTATTTTTATCCGATTCAGGCTAGGGACTATTTGGCTACACCTGAAATCCAAGCATTTACCCTTAATGGGGATGAGGTGTTAATTCATCCTCAGGAGGAGGATTTCCAAACTCATCGTAGTTACCAGTACCAAGACTTAACGACTCGAGGAACAGTTGAGTTTCGTAGTGTGTGTACTCAGCCGCTTGATAGGACCTTTGCTTCTGCTGCTTTTCACTTGGGCTTGTTGGTTCATTTAGACAAGCTTGAAGCTTACTTGCATTCTGCTCCATTTTTTACCACAGCTGGTCGTGATTACAAGTCTTTAAGGCGACAATTTTCTAAAAAACAACTCACAGGTGAGGAAGAAGCTGCGATTCGAGAATTTTCTAAAGACTTACTCACCCTAGCTGAGGAGGGACTTGAGAAAAGAGATAAGCAAGAAATGATTTATTTAGAGCCTTTGAAGAAAGAATTGGGACTATAATTTCTCTTATAAAGGGAGAATTTTCTGAAAAATCATGATATAATGGAAGAGACTATAGATAAAGGATAGAGATTCATGACATTAGTTTATCAATCAACGCGTGATGCCAATAATACAGTAACTGCCAGCCAAGCTATTTTGCAAGGTTTGGCGACGGATGGTGGTCTGTTTACACCGCTTACTTATCCAAAGGTGGATTTGGACTTTGACACATTAAAAGATGCTTCTTACCAAGAAGTGGCTAAATTAGTTTTGTCAGCATTTTTAGATGACTTTACAGCTGAGGAGTTGGACTACTGTATCAACAATGCCTACGATAGCAAGTTTGATACTCCAGCTATTGCACCATTGGTGAAACTGGATGGGCAATATAATTTGGAATTGTTCCATGGTTCAACGATTGCCTTTAAAGATATGGCCTTGTCTATCTTGCCATACTTTATGACGACAGCCGCTAAAAAGCATGGTTTGGAGAACAAAATCGTCATTTTAACAGCGACATCTGGTGATACTGGAAAAGCTGCGATGGCAGGGTTTGCGGATGTACCTGGTACTGAGATTATCGTTTTTTATCCAAAGGATGGTGTCAGCAAGGTACAAGAGTTGCAAATGACTACTCAGACTGGCGACAATACTCATGTTATCGCTATCGATGGAAACTTTGATGATGCGCAAACAAATGTGAAACATATGTTTAACGATGTAGCTCTTCGTGAAAAGTTGGTTGCCAATAAACTGCAATTTTCATCAGCTAACTCTATGAACATTGGTCGTTTGGTACCACAGATTGTTTATTATGTTTATGCTTACGCTCAGTTGGTCAAGTCTGGTGAGATTGTGGCTGGTGAAAAGGTCAACTTCACAGTACCAACAGGAAACTTTGGAAATATCTTGGCTGCCTTTTATGCTAAACAAATCGGCCTACCAGTTGGCAAATTAGTCTGTGCTTCAAATGACAATAATGTTTTAACTGACTTCTTTAAAACTCGTGTTTACGACAAGAAACGTGAGTTTAAGGTGACGACTAGCCCATCTATGGATATCTTGGTATCTTCAAACTTGGAGCGTTTAATTTTCCATCTTTTGGGGAATAATGCTGAAAAGACAGCTGAACTTATGAATGCCTTGAACACGCAAGGACAATATGAAGTGACAGACTTTGATGCAGAAATTCTGGCCCTCTTTGCAGCTGAGTATGCGACTGAGGAAGAAACTGCGACAGAAATTAAACGTGTTTATCAAACAGATGCCTACATCGAGGATCCCCACACGGCGGTTGCCTCAGTAGTGTATAGAAAATACCAAGCAGCTACTGGCGATGTAACCAAGACAGTGATTGCTTCAACAGCTAGTCCATACAAGTTCCCAGTGGTTGCAGTAGAAGCTGTAACAGGAAAAGCAGGCTTGACAGACTTTGAAGCCTTGGCTCAATTACATGAAATCTCAGGAGTGGCAGTGCCACCAGCGGTTGATGGCCTTGAAACAGCTCCAGTTCGTCATAAAACAACAGTGGCAGCTGCTGACATGCAAGTAGCGGTTGAGGCTTATCTAGGACTTTAAGACAGAGGGAGTAAACTCGGTTGGGAAACTAACTGAGTTTCTTTTCATCAGGAGGAAGGATTGTTTAAGAAAAATAGAGATATTCTTAATATTGCCTTGCCCGCTATGGGTGAAAACTTTTTGCAGATGCTCATGGGAATGGTGGACAGTTACTTGGTCGCTCACTTGGGCTTAATCGCCATTTCAGGTGTTTCAGTTGCTGGCAATATTATCACCATTTACCAGGCGATTTTTATCGCTCTAGGAGCTGCTATTTCCAGCGTTATTTCAAAAAGTTTGGGGCAGAAAGATCAGTCCAAGTTGGCTTATCACGTGACAGAAGCTCTCAAGATAACCCTATTGCTGAGTGCACTTTTAGGGGCCTTATCTATCTTTGCTGGGCAAGAGATGATAGGGCTCTTGGGAACTGAGCAGGCTGTGGCCGAGAGTGGTGGGCTCTACCTATCTTTGGTAGGCGGATCAATTGTTCTCTTGGGTTTGATGACGAGTCTAGGTGCCTTGATTCGTGCAACGCATAATCCACGTCTACCCCTCTATGTGAGTCTTTTATCCAATGCCTTAAATATTCTTTTTTCAAGTCTAGCTATTTTTGTCCTTGATATGGGCATAGCGGGTGTTGCTTGGGGGACCATCTTGTCTCGCTTGGTCGGTTTTGTGATTTTGTGGTCGCAATTAAAGCTGCCTTTTGAGAAACCGACTTTTGGATTGGATAAAGACTTACTGACCTTGGCATTGCCAGCAGCAGGAGAACGTCTCATGATGCGGGCTGGAGATGTAGTGATTATTGCCTTGGTTGTTTCATTTGGGACGGAGGCAGTAGCGGGGAATGCAGTCGGAGAAGTCTTGACCCAGTTTAATTACATGCCTGCCTTTGGCGTGGCTACAGCGACAGTCATGCAGGTGGCTCGAGCAGTTGGAGAGGATAATTGGGAAAGAGTCGCTAGTTTGAGCAAACAAACCTTTTGGCTTTCTCTGCTTCTCATGTTGCCCTTAACTTTCAGTATCTATGCCTTAGGGACACCACTGACTCATCTCTATACGACGGACCCTATAGCAGTCGAGGCGAGTGTTTTGGTGGCACTGTTTTCTCTACTAGGCACTCCTATGACGATAGGAACAGTCATCTATACTGCAGTTTGGCAGGGTTTGGGGAATGCTCGCCTTCCCTTTTATGCAACAAGCATAGGAATGTGGTGTATCCGCATTGGAACAGGATATCTGATGGGGATTGTTCTTGGTTGGGGCTTGCCTGGTATTTGGGCTGGAACCCTTTTGGATAATGGTTTTCGCTGGCTATTTCTACGTTACCGTTGCCAGCGTTATATGATGTTGAAAGGATAGGAGATGCAAAAAATAGCCTTTATTTGGGATTTAGACGGGACTTTATTGGACTCTTACGAAGCGATTTTGTCAGGAATTGAGGAGACCTTTGCTCAATTTTCTATTCCTTATGATAAGGAAAAAGTGAGAGAGTTTGTACTCAGGTACTCTGTGCAGGATTTGCTTGTGCAGGTGGCAGAAGAGAGAAACCTGGATGCGGAAGTGCTCAATCAGGTACGTGCCCAGAGCCTGGCTGAGAAGAATGCTCAGGTAGTTTTGATGCCAGGTGCGCGTGAAGTGCTAGCTTGGGCAGACCAAGCAGGGATTCAGCAGTTTATCTATACTCATAAGGGGGGCAATGCTCTTACCATTTTAAGAGACTTGGGGTTGGAATGCTATTTTACAGAGATTTTAACCAGTCAGAGTGGCTTTGCGCGCAAGCCCAGTCCAGAAGCGGCGACATATCTGTTAGATAAATATGAGTTGGATCCTAGGGCTACCTATTATATAGGCGACCGGACTTTGGATGTGGAATTTGCCCAGAATAGCGGCCTTCAAAGCATCAATTTTTTAGAGTCGTCTTATGCAGGGAATCACAGGATTCAAGCGCTAGCAGCTATTCCTCGTATTTTTGAGGATTAGGGGCGAGAAGATTGTGTCAGTTTTGTGACAGAAACCTAACAAACTATTTCAAGTAATCGAGTTTGTTACAAGGAATAGACAGTTCTGTTAAATAGGCCCGAGAGGGCTTTTTTTCTGCTTTTTTTGTGTTATGATAGACAGGTACTCATTTGAAAGGAATATGAACGAATGAAGAAAAGAATTATTTTAGCCTCAACAGTAGCCTTATCTCTTGCTCCCGCATTAGGAGCTAAAGCTCAAGAAATCTCTTGGACAGCTCGTACCGTTGAGCAAATCCAAAATGACGTGACGAAAAACGAGAACAAAAACAGCTATACAGTACAGTATGGTGATACTTTGAGCACGATTGCAGAAGCTTTGGGAGTAGATGTGACCGTTCTTGCTAATTTGAACAAAATTACCAATATGGACTTGATTTTCCCAGATACTGTCCTCACTACAACTGTCAATGAGGCAGAAGAGGTAACGGAAGTTGAAATCCAAACTCCTCAAGCAGACGCTAGTGAAGAAGTGACGACTGCGACCGCTGATTTGACGACGAATCAAGTAACAGTCGATGAACAAACAGTTCAAGTAGAAGACCTTTCTCAACCAATTGAGGAAGCTCCAACTGCAACCGAGACGGAAAAACCAGCAGAAGTAGCGCCAAGTTCAGAAGTTTCTGAGACAGCGACAGTTGCTGAAGAGACACCATCTACAGAAACATCTGTAGCTGAAGAAACAGCTGAAACGACTCCAGCGGAAGCACCAGTAGCAGAAACAACTAGTCCAGTTGAAGAAGCTCCTCAAGCAGCGACTCCAGCAGAAGCCGCAGTAGCAGCTGCTCCAGCAACTGAAACACCTGCTGATACAACAGGAACAAGTGCAACAGAAGAAACAGCAACATCAACAGCAACTTCTGACACTGCAACTTCGACTTATCAAGCAGAGCAAAGCCAAACTCCTTCAAGAACTTATTCGGCTCCAGCAGCTCCTGATTATGCAGGACTTGCTGTAGCTAAGTCTGAGAATGCTGGTCTTCAACCGCAAACGGCAGCCTTTAAAGAAGAAGTAGCCAACTTGTTTGGCATCACATCCTTTAGTGGCTACCGTCCTGGTGACAGTGGGGACCATGGTAAAGGTTTGGCCATCGACTTCATGGTTCCAGTGAGTTCAGCACTCGGGGATCAAGTTGCAGAATATGCAGTCAAAAATATGGCTAGCCGTGGTATCAACTATATCATCTGGAAGCAACGTTTCTACGCTCCATACGATAGTAAATATGGACCAGCCTACACGTGGAATCCAATGCCGGATCGTGGTAGTGTGACCGAAAACCACTATGACCACGTTCACGTATCAATGAACTAATCATTAAAATGGAAGTTGGGAACTGATTGAGTTCCCGCTTCTTTTTTTGTGTCATTCCTTCAGGATAAAAGGGATAAATATGAGGAAGTGAGTAATATTTCAAGAGAATGTAAGCATATTGCTTGATTTATCTTTTGCCTTATATTATATTTGATAAGTCAATCATTGATGAATCAATTTTAAAGGGGAAAGATTTATGGTAGCAATCCATGATTTACTGTATCAACTACGATTAGCAGATCAGTCTATGACACAACTATTTGAACGCCAATTGGGAATTAGTCTGACTCGTTATCAAATCTTATGTTTCTTAATCGATCAGTCTCCGTGTAATCAAATAGCAGTTCAGGATAGATTGAAGATTGATCAGGCTGCCTTGACAAGGCACTTTAAAATTTTGGAAAAGGAAGGTTTGGTTAATCGACGTCGGAATCCTGAAAACCAGAGGGAGGTTTTGGTGGAAGTGACAGACTTTGCGAGAGAACAACTAATAACCAACTCTCCCCAACACCATATAAACGTAAAGAGTCAGATGGAGAGTGTACTTACAAAAGGAGAGCGAGAAGAGTTCAGTCGCTTGTTAGAAAAGTTGATATCTGGCTTAGAAGAGATAAAAATTTAAGGAGAAAATATGTCTATTGTTACAATTATTTTAGCAACTATCGTTGCTTTGGAGCATTTTTACATTTTTTATTTGGAAAGTGTGGCTACGCAATCAGACACTACTAGTCGAGTGTTTAATGTGGATAAGGAAGAACTGGCTTGTTCTTCAGTGAGTTCATTATTTAGAAATCAAGGAATTTATAATGCTTTGATAGGTGTGTTTGTCTTGTACGGGATTTATTTTTCGCAAAGCTTGGAAGTTGTGACCATCTTTGTTTTATTTGTGCTTGGTGCAGCGACCTACGGTTCTCTGACAGCAGACAAGAAGATTATTCTGAAGCAAGGTGGGCCTGCTATTTTGACTCTGCTGAGTATGTTACTTTTGAAATAAGAAAACCAGCGTCCTGAGCGACGCTGGTTTTTGTATGCTCTTATCCATTTCGACGTTTACGGGCTAGTAGGGCTCTGTAAAAGAAGATATGATTGTTTTGGATATAGGGAAGGATTGAAAAACTAGCAATTCCAAAAGTGAGCCAGTTGAGGAAGTACCAAGGGAGTAGTTGTAGGTCGAGGACAAAACGCTGGAATTTGTAACCTTTCATCAAGAAACGGCTAGTTTTCAGGATTTGACGGGGTTTAGCCTGTCCTAAATCTAGAGTATCGCAGAGGAGGAATTCTACCTGCGAGTAGGCATAATGTTGCGGAACATAGAGGATGTTCCCTACAATCATCAAGATGAGACTCGCGAAAAAGTAGAGGCCAAAGGTCATAAGGAACTGCTCTGTTTCAACGGATGAGAGGTCTAATTTTGGAAATTCAGGATGTAGGGCGACAAATCTCCGAGCTAAGAGATTGCTATAAAAGAGAAAATAAACGCCTACTAAGTTTGGAATGCTCCATAAAAAGAGGTAGAAACGTTTGAGGAGCAGAGTTAGGAAGGTTTGCGAGAAGCGCTCTTCAGCAAAGAGGGCCAGGCTTGATTTTACTGAGAGTTCTGTATCAGGATCCTTGAGGAGTCGGAGTGTCGCAAAGGCAGCACCTGCTAGAAAAATCGTGCTCACAAAAGAAACCACTAGTGGGAAGAGATAGGCTTGGAGTACTTGTGCCAGCATGCTGAAAAAGGATTGCTCTAAAACACTTTCTTGGAGACGAGCCAAGGGGTTGAGAAAGCCTGATAAGATGATCAGTATGCTAGGTAAGAGATAGACGAGAAATAGGCGGGGATTTTCAGCCTGAAATTGCCTCGTCTGCAGACGAATGGTCTTTAAATCAATTTTTGGGTATTTCATTCTCTCATTATACCATAGTTCGTGACAGTTCCAGCTTTTTTTGATAAAATCATACAGTATGCCTTTGGGCGCAAAGTATGAACTGGGACTGTTTTTCCCAGCTTCGGAGGTAAAAAATGTCAGATTCACCAATCAAATACCGTTTGATTAAGAAAGAGAAACACACAGGAGCTCGTCTGGGAGAAATCATCACTCCGCACGGCACCTTCCCGACACCTATGTTTATGCCAGTTGGGACCCAAGCCACGATCAAGACTCAATCACCAGAGGAGTTGAAGGAGATGGGATCAGGAATTATCCTGTCTAATACTTATCATCTCTGGCTTCGTCCTGGAGATGAACTCATCGCACGCGCAGGTGGTCTCCACAAATTTATGAACTGGGACCAGCCAATCTTGACCGATAGTGGTGGTTTCCAGGTTTATTCCCTAGCAGATAGCCGAAATATCACCGAAGAAGGGGTAACTTTTAAAAACCATCTCAATGGTTCCAAGATGTTCCTATCACCAGAAAAAGCTATCTCCATCCAGAATAATCTGGGCTCAGACATCATGATGTCCTTTGATGAATGTCCTCAGTTTTACCAACCTTATGACTACGTTAAGAAATCAATCGAGCGTACTAGCCGTTGGGCTGAGCGTGGTTTGAAGGCTCACCGTCGCCCACATGACCAAGGTTTGTTTGGAATTGTACAGGGGGCAGGATTTGAAGACCTTCGCCGTCAGTCAGCTCACGACCTTGTTAGCATGGACTTCCCTGGCTACTCTATCGGTGGTTTGGCAGTAGGAGAAACGCACGAAGAAATGAATGCAGTCTTGGACTTCACAACTCAACTTCTTCCTGAAAACAAACCTCGCTATTTGATGGGTGTCGGAGCACCAGACAGCTTGATCGATGGGGTCATTCGTGGTGTGGATATGTTTGACTGTGTCTTACCGACTCGTATCGCTCGTAACGGAACTTGTATGACCAGTCAAGGTCGTTTGGTTGTCAAAAATGCCCAATTCGCTGAAGACTTTACGCCACTGGATCCTGAGTGTGATTGCTACACATGCAAAAACTATACACGCGCTTATCTTCGTCACCTGCTCAAGGCTGATGAAACCTTCGGTATCCGCTTGACTAGCTACCACAATCTCTACTTCTTGCTTAACCTGATGAAGCAAGTGCGTCAAGCCATCATGGATGATAATCTCTTGGAATTCCGTGAGTATTTTGTAGAAAAATATGGCTACAACAAGTCAGGGCGCAATTTCTAAAGTGTAAAATTAGAATGCCAAAATCCTAAGTTTTCTCTTAGGATTTTTCCTATTTTTTTGATAGAATAGGGAGTATAATGGAATGGAAATTAGGTGGTGTTTTACTTCCTAATTTAATGGAGAATAGACTCGTATGCGTATTAAATGGTTTTCCTTGATTAGGATTACAGGTTTACTTTTGGTGCTTTTGTACCACTTCTTTCAAACGATCTTTCCTGGAGGCTTCTTTGGGGTAGATGTCTTTTTCACTTTTTCAGGATTTTTGATCACCTCCCTCCTTTTAGAAGAATTTGGGAAGGCACGCCAGATCGATTTGCTGGGCTTCTTTAAGAGACGGTTTTACCGCATCGTGCCACCTGTGGTGCTGATGATTTTGGTGACCATGCCTTTTACTTTCTTGGTTCGTCAAGACTATGTTGCTGGAATTGGTAGCCAGATAGCTGGAGTTCTCGGTTTTATGACCAACTTCTACGAAATGTTAACAGGGGGAAGTTACGAATCCCAGTTCATTCCGCATCTCTTTGTTCACAACTGGAGTCTAGCTGTTGAGGTTCACTACTATATCCTTTGGGGCTTAGCGGTTTGGTTCTTATCGAAACGTTCAAAATCTAGTAGTCAATTGAGAGGGATGGTCTTTCTCCTTTCTGCTGGAGCTTTTATCATTAGCTTTTTCTCCATGTTTATTGGTAGTCTAATGGCGAGTTCCTATTCATCTGTCTACTTTTCAAGTTTGACCCATGTCTATCCCTTCTTTTTAGGAAGCATTTTGGCGACAGTTGTGGGGATTCGTCAGACGAGCGATTTAGTCAAGCAGTTTGACCGGATGTGGGATATTCGTCAGAATCTACTGGTATTTGCTGCAGGTCTCTTGGTGTTAATGCTCTTGACTTTCTTTGTCAAGTTCACCTACCTGTTTGCGTACTTATTTGGCTTCTTGCTAGCAAGTTTAGCGGCAGTGACCATGATTTTTGCTGCGCGTGTCTTGCATGAGAAAACGCCTGAGATACAAGAACCTCGGATCATTACATTTTTAGCGGATACCAGCTACGCGGTTTATCTCTTCCACTGGCCTTTTTATATTATCTTTTCTCAGTTGATGAGTAATCTGCCTGCTGTTATTCTGACAATCATCTTTTCTTATTTCTTTGCTATCCTATCCTTCTATATTATTGAGCCATTGATTGCCGGTAAATCCAATCCTTTAATACGGAAGATTAGTCGATTGCCTCATATTAAACCAATTAGTGCTGCTGGTGCTGGCATTCTTACCCTGATTGCCTTGATTATCATAGCTGTGGCTCCTCAAGTTGGAGCTTTTGAGACAGACTTGATGGTCAATGGTTTCAAACAAGCCCAGACCAATATAGGACAAACAAAGACTCTTGCTGAACAAGCTGAACTGAGTCGTCTAGGAATTTCTGAGGGAACAAGCCTGATAGGAGATTCGGTAGCCTTGCGTGCCAATACAGCCTTACAAGAGGCACTTCCTGAAGCGAATATCAATGCCCAGGTTAGTCGAACGACCAAGCAAGCCAATGATATTATGCTCAATAACAGTCAGAACAAGGCGCTGCTAAAAACAGTTGTCATTGCAACGGGAGTCAACAATCCTGAAGGTTATAAGAATGATTTGGACAGCATCGTGAACAATCTACCGAAAGGACACCATCTGATACTGGTGACACCTTATGAGGGAGATAAGAGCAAGGACACTTACACATCAGTGGAACAGTATGCGGCTTATGCGAGAGAATTAGCTGAAAAGAACCCATATGTGAGCATCGCTGACTGGAATAAGGTTGCTAAGGAACACCCTGAAATCTGGGCTGGAACTGACCAAGTTCACTTTGGAAATAATAGCAACATGATTGAAGAAGGTGCTAAACTTTACGCAGAGACGATTGCAGCTGCTGTTAAGGCTGCTCAAGAACTACCTGTAAAATCAAAATAAAATTAAAGAGTTGGAGAAATCCAGCTCTTTTAAAATATCTCTAGAAAATAGGTCTATACCATTTACAAATGAAAAAGAAAGGTTTATAATGTAATTGACATAATAAATTCTAGAATCAATCTATCAAGGAGGTTATCATTATGCCTAATTATATTAAAGCGGATCAGTTTTTCTACCCACACGGAGTTCGTCGTGGCGGTTACTTGGAACTTGTGGATGGCAAGTTTGGCAAACATGTAGAACAGATTCCTGAAGGAGCTGAGGTGATTGACTATACAGGTTATAGCATTGCCCCAGGACTTGTGGATACCCACATTCATGGATTTGGCGGTGTGGATGTCATGGACAATAACATCGAAGGAACCCTTCATACCATGAGTGAAGGTCTACTTAGCACGGGTGTTACCAGCTTCTTGCCAACGACCTTGACTTCCTCTTACGAGCAGTTGCTTGCGGTAACTGAAAATATCGGCGCTCGTTACCAGGAAGCAAGTGGAGCCAAGATTCGTGGGATCTATTTTGAAGGTCCGTATTTCACAGAGAAATACAAGGGGGCTCAAAACCCTGCCTACATGAAAGACCCCCGTATGGATGAGTTTCGTGCTTGGCAAAAAGCAGCAAATGGCCTGCTCAATAAAATTGCCCTTGCGCCAGAACGTGAAGGTGTAG
Source organism: uncultured Streptococcus sp. (assembly GCA_900546335.1). Taxonomy (GTDB): domain Bacteria; phylum Bacillota; class Bacilli; order Lactobacillales; family Streptococcaceae; genus Streptococcus. The sequence continues at coordinate 26,686 of URCN01000002.1, read as the reverse complement.
AAGACTTTGTTCGTACAGTTACGGGTGAAGGAGTGACCGTTGCTCTTGGACACTCCAATGCGACTTTTGATGAAGCTAAAAAAGCAGTCGATGCTGGAGCGAGTGTTTGGGTACATGCCTACAATGGGATGCGTGGGTTGACTCACCGTGAGCTCGGTATGGTGGGAGCTATGTATGAGTTGCCACATACTTATGCAGAATTGATCTGTGACGGTCACCATGTGGATCCAAAGGCCTGTGATATTTTGCTCAAGCAAAAAGGAACTGAAAATATCGCCCTTATCACAGACTGTATGACAGCGGGTGGCTTGGAAGATGGAGATTACATGTTGGGAGAATTCCCGGTAGTAGTTGCCAATGGAACTGCTCGCCTCAAATCGACAGGCAATTTGGCAGGTTCTATCCTCAAACTCAAAGATGGTTTGAAGAATGTGGTCGAATGGGGAATTGCGAATCCGCATGAAGCAGTCATGATGGCCAGCCTCAACCCAGCAAAATCTGTTCACATCGATGATGTCTGTGGTCAAATCCGTGAAGGTTACGATGCTGACTTTATCGTATTGGATAAAGATTTGGAATTGGTAGCAACCTACCTAGATGGTGTGAAACGTTATCAAGCCTAAGAAGATAAAAATAGGGGTCAATAAAGGACTCCTATTTTTATGATAGGCTGAAAAGGTATTTAAAGAAGTCTTCCTAAAGGGAAAGGCAAGCAAAATCCTTTTCTTGTAATAAAAAATTAGATATAATATACGATACAAAGGAAGTAGTAAGAATGTATCGTGTTATAGAAATGTATGGGGATTTTGAACCGTGGTGGTTCATAGAAGGTTGGGAAGAAGATGTCATCATGAGTCAATCTTTTGACAAGTATTATGATGCTCTAAAATATTATAAATCATGCTGGTTTGAGCTGGAAAAGAAGAATCCTCTTTATAAGAGTCGGAGTGATTTGATGACTATTTTTTGGGATCCTGCTGACCAACGCTGGTGTGATGAGTGTGATGAGTATTTGCAACAGTACCATTCTTTGGCACTTTTACAGGATGAGCAAGTCATCCCCGATGAAAAGCTACGTCCAGGCTACGAAAAACAAACAGGTCAAGAAAAGCACCGTTCTTGCCGTATGAAATGGAGATAAAAAGTAACTTTTTAAGTTGCTTTTTATTTTTTTCAATTTTTTGCGAATAGTTAGATAAGGAGGACGGTATGGTACAAGAAATTGCACAGAAAATTATTGCTACTGCGAAAGAAAAGAAGGCTCAGGATATCTATTTCATTCCCAAGGAAAAGTCCTACGAACTTCACATGCGGGTTGGAGACGAACGGTGTCTAGTTGACTCCTATGAGTTTGATGTTTTAGCTGCAGTGATTAGTCATTTCAAGTTTGTAGCGGGTATGAATGTAGGGGAGAAGAGGCGTAGTCAGCTGGGGTCTTGCGACTATCAGCATGGGGAGAAGGTGTCTTCTCTGCGTTTGTCTACCGTGGGAGATTATCGGGGACATGAGAGTTTGGTCATTCGTTTGTTGCACGATGAGGAGCAGGACCTGCATTTCTGGTTTCAGGATATGAACGAACTGGGCGAGCAGTACAGGCAACGGGGCCTCTACCTTTTTGCGGGTCCGGTCGGCAGTGGCAAGACGACTCTGATGCACGAATTGGCAAAATCCCTTTTTAAGGGACAACAAGTTATGTCTATCGAAGACCCAGTAGAAATCAAGCAGGAAGACATGCTCCAGTTGCAGTTGAATGAGGCGATTGGCTTGACCTATGAAAATCTCATCAAACTGTCTCTCCGGCATCGTCCTGATCTCTTGATTATTGGCGAAATTCGGGATGGCGAGACAGCGCGTGCAGTGGTCAGAGCCAGTTTGACAGGGGCGACAGTTTTTTCAACCATTCATGCCAAGAGTATCCGAGGAGTTTATGAACGCCTTCTGGAGTTGGGTGTGACGGAGGAGGAATTAGCAGTTGTTCTGCAAGGAGTCTGCTACCAGAGATTAATCGGGGGAGGAGGAATCGTTGACTTTGCAAACAAAGACTATCAAGAACACCAGCCAACTAACTGGAATGAGCAGATTGACCAGCTTCTTAAAGATGGACATATCACAAGCCTTCAGGCTGAAACGGAAAAAATTAGCTACAGCTAAGCAGAAGAAAATCATCACTTTGTTTAACAACCTCTTCTCCAGTGGCTTTCATTTGGTGGAAATTATTTCTTTCTTGGGAAGAAGTGCCCTGCTAGAAAAGGACTATGTGGCCCAGATGCACCAAGGGCTGTCTCAGGGAAAATCTTTCTCAGAAATGATGGACAGTTTAGGATTTTCAAGTGCTATTGTGACCCAGTTATCCCTAGCTGAAGTGCATGGAAATCTCCATCTGAGTCTGGGAAAGATAGAAGAATATCTGGACAATCTGGCCAAGGTCAAGAAAAAGTTAATCGAAGTGGCGACCTATCCTTTGGTTTTGCTGGGATTTCTCCTGCTAATCATGCTGGGGTTGAGAAACTATCTACTCCCCCAACTGGACAGTAGCAATATCGCCACCCAAATCATCGGCAATCTGCCACAAATATTTCTGGGACTAGTGTTGGTTTGCTCTCTGTCTCTGCTTTTAACCCTCACTTTCTACAAAAGAAGTTCCAAGATGCGGGTTTTCTCGATGTTGGCACGGGTTCCCTTTCTAGGAATCTTTGTCCAGACCTATCTGACGGCCTATTATGCGCGTGAATGGGGCAATATGATTTCACAGGGGATGGAGCTGACGCAGATTTTTCAGATCATGCAGGAACAGGGTTCTCAGCTCTTTAAAGAAATCGGTCAAGATCTGGCTATCCTTTCTTTAAAAAGGAGTTGAGTCTCATCATCGAGTATGGGGAAGTCACGTCCAAGCTGGGGAGTGAGTTGGAAATCTATGCTGAAAAAACTTGGGAAGCTTTTTTTACCCGAGTCAACCGCACCATGAATCTGGTGCAGCCACTGGTTTTTATCTTTGTGGCCCTGATTATCGTTTTACTTTATGCGGCAATGCTTATGCCCATGTATCAAAATATGGAGGTAAATTTTTAAAATGAAAAAACTCATGACAAATTTAAAAAAAGCTAAGGTTAAAGCTTTCACTTTGATAGAAATGTTAGTGGTCTTGCTCATCATCAGTGTTCTTCTCTTGCTCTTTGTGCCCAATTTGACCAAGCAAAAGGATGCCGTAGATGATAAAGGAAAAGCTGCTGTTGTCAAGGTCGTAGAAAGCCAGGCAGAGCTCTATAGTCTGGATAAGAATGAAGATGCTAGCCTTAGCAAATTACAAGCAGACGGTCGTATCACAGCTGAGCAAGCTAAAGCTTATAAAGACTACCATGCAAAACAAAAAACAAGTCAAACTGTTGCAGATTAAGGCCTTTACTATGCTGGAAAGTCTCTTGGTTTTGGGACTTGTGAGTATCATTGCTATGGCTTTATCAGGTTCAGTCCAGTCCACGTTTGCAGCGGTAGAGGAGCAGATTTTCTTTATGGAGTTTGAAGAACTCTACCGTGAAACGCAAAAGCGTAGTGTAGCTAGTCAACAAAAGACAAGTTTGAGCATAGAGGGACAGACCATTAGCAATGGCAGTCAAAAGTTGACAGTTCCCAAAGGAATTCAAGCACCATCAGGACAAAGTATTATATTTGACCGAGCTGGGGGCAATTCGTCCCTGGCTAAGGTTGAATTTCAGACTAGCAAAGGAGCGATTCGCTATCAATTATATCTAGGAAATGGAAAAATTAAACGCATTAAGGAAACTAAAAATTAAGGCAGTGATCTTACTAGAAGCAGTAGTAGCGCTAGCCATATTTGCCAGTATTGCGACCCTTCTTTTGGGACAAATTCAGAAAAATAGACAAGAAGAGGCAGAAATCTTGCAAAAGGAAGAAGTCTTGCGTGTGGCGAAGATGGCTCTGCAGACAGGTCAAAATCAGGTAAACATAAACGGAGTGGAGATTCAGGTGTTTTCTAGTGAAAAAGGAGTGGAGGTCTATCATGGTTCAGAGAAGTTACTCGACCTTAAAGAGCAGTAAGGTAAGAGCGTTCACTCTTTTAGAATCTCTGATTGCCCTTATCGTCATTAGCGGAGGCTTGCTCCTCTTTCAGGCTATGAGTCAGCTCCTCATTTCAGAAGTTCGTTACCAGCAGCAAAGCGAGCAAAAGGAGTGGCTCTTGTTTGTGGATCAGCTGGAGGCAGAGTTAGAGCGTTCGCAGTTTGAAAAGGTAGAAGGCAATCGCCTCTACATGAAACAGGATGGTAAGGATATCTCTATAGGTAAGTCTAAATCGGATGATTTTCGAAAAACGGATACCAGCGGACGGGGCTACCAACCTATGGTTTATGGACTCAAATCAGCACAGATTGCAGAGGAAAACCAATTGGTTCGCTTTCGCTTCCAATTTCAAAAGGGCTTAGAAAGGGAGTTCATCTATCGTGTGGAAAAAGCAAAAAGTTAAGGCAGGCGTTCTTTTATATGCAGTCACCATGGCAGCTATCTTTAGTCTGTTGTTGCAGTTTTATTTGAATCGGCAAGTCGCCCATCACAAAGACTTTGCCCTAAACAAAGAAAAGCTGGCAGCTTTTGCCATGGCCAAGCGAAGTAAAGATAAGGCTGAGCAAGAAAGTGGGGAACGAGTCTTCAACTTAGGAAAAGTCAAGTATCAAAATACGAAAACAGGTTTTGCAACAAGTGTTCGTATGAATAAGGGCAACTATGAATTTCTCTTTCCTCCGATGAAAAACCAAGAAAAGAAAACAGCTAAAAAGGAAGAGGTAGCGACTGATTCAAGCAATCAAGCAGAGAAGAAAAAATCAGAAGAAAAGCCTGAAAAGAAAGACAAATCCTAGTCAATTCAACGTCTTTGTGCTAAACTAAAAGCATGAAACATGATTTTAATCACAAAGCAGAAACTTTTGATTCGCCCAAAAATATCTTTCTTGCAAATTTGGTTTGTCAAGCAGTTGAAAAACAGATCGCTCTTCTATCAGACAAAGAAATACTGGACTTTGGTGGTGGGACGGGTCTATTAACTTTGCCCCTGGCCAAACAGGCCAAGTCGGTTACCCTTGTGGATATTTCAGAGAAAATGCTGGAGCAAGCCCGTTTGAAAACAGAAGAGCAAGAAATCAGAAATCTTCAACTCTTGGAGCAGGATTTACTGGCAAATCCCTTAGACCGGCAATTTGATTTGATTGTTGTCAGTCGGGTTCTTCATCATATGCCTGATCTAGATGCGACTCTTGCCATGTTTCACCATCACCTTAGGGAGAAGGGACAGGTCCTCATTGCTGATTTTGTCAAGACAGATACCAACCACCACGGATTTGAATTGGCTGAACTGGAAAACAAACTCGACCAGTTTGGTTTTTCGATCATTGACAGTCAGATTCTTTATAGTGCTGAAGATCTTTTCCTAGGAAATTACGCAGAGCTCTTTTTAACTGTAGCCCAAAAATCACTTGCTGACTAAAGCAGTGATTTTTTCTCTTCAGATGGAAAAAATAGGGGAATTTTGATAAGATAGGAATATGGATTTTGAAAAAATAGAACAAGCTTATACGTATTTACTAGAGAATATCCAAGTCATCCAAAGTGATTTGGCGACCAACTTTTATGATGCCTTGGTAGAGCAAAATAGTATCTACCTAGATGGCGAGACTGAGCTAGAGCAGGTCAAGGAGAACAATCAAGCCCTTAAGCGCTTAGCGCTTCGCAAGGAAGAGTGGCTCAAGACCTACCAGTTTCTCTTGATGAAGGCAGGACAAACGGAGCCTTTACAGGCCAATCACCAGTTTACACCGGATGCCATTGCCCTCCTCTTGGTACTTGTTGTAGAAGAGTTGCTGGATCAAGAGGAAATTAGCATCCTCGAAATAGGTTCGGGTATGGGGCTTCTGGGCGCGACTTGCTTGACTTCTCTTGCTAAAAAAGTGGATTACTTGGGAATCGAAGTGGATGATTTGCTGATTGATTTGGCGGCTAGTATGGCAGATGTGATCGGTTTGCAGGCTGGCTTTGTCCAAGGAGATGCAGTTCGTCCACAAATGCTTAAAGAAAGCGATGTGGTCATCAGTGACTTGCCTGTAGGCTATTACCCAGACGATGCTATCGCTTCGCGCTATCAAGTGGCTTCTAGTCAAGAGCATACCTATGCCCACCATTTGCTAATGGAACAAGGCCTCAAGTACCTTAAGTCAGATGGTTATGCTATTTTTCTAGCTCCTAGTGATTTATTGACCAGTCCTCAAAGTGACTTATTAAAAGGGTGGCTCAAAGACGAAGTGAGTCTGGCTGCTATCATCGCTCTGCCAGAGAATATTTTCTCAACTGCAAGCCAAGCTAAAAGTATTTTTGTCTTACAGAAGAAAAGAGACAAGGAAATAGAACCCTTTGTTTACCCTCTTACTAGCTTGCAAGATCCGTCAGTTTTGTTGACCTTTAAAGAAAATTTTCAAAATTGGAGCAAAGGTACTGAAATATAAAAGAGATTTTGTTATAATAGATGAAAACGCTTAAAAAGAGGTATCATCTTATGACAAAAACAATTGCAATCAATGCAGGAAGCTCAAGCTTGAAATGGCAACTTTATCAAATGCCTGAGGAAAAAGTTTTGGCTAAAGGCTTGATTGAACGTATTGGATTGAAAGATTCAATTTCAACAGTAAAATTTGACGGTCGTTCGGAGCAACAAATTCTTGATATTGAAGACCATACACAAGCCGTTAAAATTTTATTGGATGACTTGATTCGTTTTGACATCATTAACGGGTATGATGAGATTACAGGTGTCGGACACCGCGTCGTTGCAGGTGGTGAATATTTCAAGGAATCAACAGTTGTTGAGGGAGATGTGTTAGAAAAAGTTGAGGAATTGGGACTCTTGGCTCCTCTTCACAATCCAGCTAACGCAGCTGGAATCCGCGCATTTAAGGAATTGCTTCCAGATATTACCAGTGTTGTCGTATTTGATACCTCATTCCACACAACCATGCCAGAAAAGGCTTATCGCTACCCTCTACCAACTAAATATTACACAGACAACAAGGTTCGTAAATATGGTGCCCACGGGACAAGCCACCAGTTTGTCGCAGGAGAAGCAGCGAAACTTTTGGGCCGTCCTCTAGAAGACTTGAAATTGATTACCTGCCATATTGGTAACGGAGCTTCTATCACAGCTGTTAAGGGTGGGAAGTCTGTAGATACTTCTATGGGATTCACACCACTTGGCGGTGTGATGATGGGAACTCGTACAGGAGATATTGACCCTGCTATCATCCCTTATCTCATGCAATATACAGAGGACTTTAACACCCCTGAAGATATTAGTCGCGTTCTCAATCGTGAATCAGGCCTCATGGGAGTTTCTGGTCAGTCAAGCGATATGCGTGATGTGATTGCTGCTATGGAAGCAGGAGACCATGATGCGACTTTAGCTTATGAAATGTATGTCGATCGTATCCAAAAACATATCGGTCAATACCTTGCAGTCCTAAATGGAGCAGATGCGATTATCTTCACAGCAGGGATTGGTGAAAATGCAGCTTTGGTTCGTGAGGATGTCATTTCAGGTATCTCTTGGTTTGGTTGTGATGTGGATCCAGAAAAGAACGTCTTTGGCGTAACGGGAGACATCTCAACTGACGCAGCGAAAATCCGTGTCTTGGTTATTCCAACAGATGAAGAATTGGTAATTGCACGCGATGTTGAGCGCTTGAAAAAATAAGTAAATACACGTAAAATTTGATTGTGAAAAGAAGTTGGGAAAGAGATTTTCCAGCTTTTTTTATGTAGAAAATGTCTAAAACCTTGCTGTTATTGGCTTTTTCAAAAAATATGGTATAATAGTAGTAATTTAATAGATGGAGTTGAGTTTTGAAGAAAAGCTTTCGTGTAAAAAGAGAGAAAGATTTTAAGGCGATTTTCAAGGATGGAACAAGTTTTGCCAATCGAAAATTTGTTGTCTACCAATTGGAAAACCAGCAAAACCATTTTCGAGTAGGATTGTCCGTCAGCAAAAAGCTGGGGAATGCAGTTACCAGAAATCAAATCAAGAGACGAATCCGACACATTCTACAAAGTGTAAAAGGGAGTTTAGTTGAGCATGTTGATTTTGTCGTGATTGCCCGAAAAGGGGTGGAAACCTTGGAATATGCAGAGATGGAGAAAAACCTACTCCACGTATTAAAGTTATCAAAGATATACCAGGAAGGAAATGGGAGTGAAAAAGAAACTACAGTTGACTAGTTTGCTGGGTTTGTCCTTAGTTATCATGACAGCCTGTGCAACAAATGGTGCAGCTAGCGATATAACAGCAGACTCGACAGACTTTTGGAGCAAATTCGTCTATTTTTTTGCTGAAATTATCCGCTTTTTGTCCTTTGACATTAGTATCGGAGTGGGGATTATCCTCTTCACAATCTTGATCCGGACGATTTTATTGCCGGTCTTTCAGACACAGATGGTTGCCTCTAGAAAAATGCAAGAGGCTCAACCACGCATCAAGGCTTTGCGAGAGCAATATCCGGGCCGTGATATGGAAAGTAGAACCAAGCTAGACCAGGAGATGCGCAAGGTTTATAAAGAGTTAGGAATCAAGCATTCATCCTCTCTTTGGCCAATTTTAATACAAATGCCGGTCCTCTTGGCGCTCTTTCAAGCCTTGAGTCGAGTAGACTTTTTGAAAACAGGTCACTTTTTATGGATTAATTTGGGAGGAGTAGATACAAGTTTTGTCCTTCCGATTTTGGCGGCAGTCTTTACCTTCTTGAGTAGCTGGTTATCGAATAAAGCTTTGTCTGAAAAAAGTGGAGCTACGACAGGGATGATGTACGGGATGCCGGTACTGATCTTTATCTTTGCCATCTCTGTGCCTAGTGGAGTCGCCTTGTACTGGGCAGTATCCAATGCTTATCAAGTTTTGCAAACCTATTTCTTGAACAATCCTTTCAAGATTATTGCTGAAAGAGAAGCAGTGGCGCAAGCAGAAAAAGATTTAGAAGGCAAGAAGAGAAGAGCCTTGAAAAAAGCACAGAAAAAGAAAAAATAAGGAGGAATCTGGTAATGGTATTATATACAGGTTCAACGGTTGAAGAAGCAATCCAAAAAGGATTGAAAGAATTAGACATTCCAAGAATGAAGGCCCACATCAAGGTCGTTTCGAAAGAGAAAAATGGATTCTTAGGCTTGTTTGGTAAGAAGCCAGCTCAAGTTGATATCGAAGCCATTAGTGAAACGACAGTGATCAAAGCCAACCAGCAGGCCATTAAAGGGGTTCCAAAAGAAGTTAATGAAAAAAATGAACCCGTGAAAACAGTCAGTGAAGCAACTGTTGATTTGGGTCATGTAGTGGAAGCGATTAAGAAGATTGAAGAAGAAGGTCAAGGTGTTTCTGAAGAGGTCAAGGCTGAAATTCTGAAAAATGAAAAGCACGCCAGCACGATTTTGGAAGAAACAGGCCATATTTCAATTTTAAATGATTTGGAACCAGAGGATACTGCCGAGGAAGTGGAATCTGCTCCAGAAAAAGAAACTGAAAGGCAGGAAGCAACAAGCCAATCTTTGGAAGATTTAGGCTTGAAAGTAGAACCAAGTTATGACATCGAACAGGTGGCAACTGAAGTAGCTAGCTACGTTCAAACCATTGTAGATGATATGGATGTTGAAGGGACGATTTCAAGCGACTACAATCGCCGCACTATCAATCTTCAAATTGACACCAATGAACCAGGTCGTATTATCGGCTACCACGGAAAAGTCTTGAAAGCTCTTCAACTGTTAGCGCAAAATTACCTTTACAACCGCTATTCAAGAACCTTCTACATCACAATCAATGTCAATGATTACGTTGAACACCGTGCAGAAGTCTTGCAAACCTACGCTCAAAAATTGGCGACTCGCGTTTTAGAAGAAGGACGTAGCCAACAAACTGATCCAATGTCAAATAGCGAACGCAAGATTATCCATCGCATTATTTCACGCATGGATGGCGTGACGAGTTACTCTGAAGGTGACGAGCCAAATCGCTATGTTGTCGTAGATGCAGAATAAGCAAAGCAAAATCAGGTTCATCCTGATTTTTTGCTAGGAAAGGAAAGATTCAGATATGCTGAAAGCAGTTAGAGAATACCTATCATTTGCAGGAGTCCAGTACCGTAATCCTGATAAAGCTGGCGATGAAAGAGAAAAGATGTTGACCTTGCGGCAAAAAGGCCAAGAGGCTCGGAAGTCTTTTACAGAATTGGCCAAAACCTTTCAAGCTAGTCATCCAGAATGGCAATTGCAACAGACTAGTCAGTGGATGAACCAAGCGCAACGCTTGCGGCCGCATTTCTGGGCCTATCTACAGAGAGACGGACAAGTGACAGAACCTATGATGGCTCTTCGTTTGTATGGAACACCTACTAATTATGGGATTTCTTTGGAGGTCAGCTTCATTGAGCGCAAGAAAGATGAACAGACTTTAGACAAGCAAGCCAAGGTTTTAGAACTTCCAGTCTACTCAAATGGGGAAAGTCATAAGGTGGAGGCTACTGAGGAGAATCGTCATACTTTACGCGAGAAAGTGAGAAGTCAGGAAGTCCGTAAAGTTTTGGTTAAGTCAGATGTTTCCTTCATTGCAAATCAGTCAGTAGAAGCGATATTGGAGAAGCTAGAAGAGGCTTATGCGCGCTTGCTTCCGTACTATGAAGTGACGAGGGAATAGAAAATCAAATGTGTTAGATGAACGCAAATTGTTTTATTGCTATTCTATGCATTTTTTCATATAATAGTAAAATAGGATGTGTGATTTATTAATCACCTCAAAGAGAAAGGAAATTCTATGTCAAATCTATCTGTTAATGCAATTCGTTTTCTAGGTATTGACGCCATCAACAAAGCAAACTCAGGTCACCCAGGGGTGGTTATGGGGGCTGCTCCTATGGCCTATAGCCTCTTTACAAAGCAACTTCGTATCAATCCAGCTCAACCAAACTGGATCAACCGCGATCGCTTTATTCTTTCAGCAGGACACGGCTCTATGCTTCTCTATGCCCTTCTTCACCTTTCTGGTTTTGAAGATGTTAGCATGGATGAAGTCAAGAACTTCCGCCAATGGGGTTCAAAAACACCAGGTCACCCAGAATTTGGGCATACTGCAGGGGTTGACGCTACAACTGGTCCTCTAGGACAAGGGATTTCTACTGCTACTGGTTTTGCCCAAGCAGAACGTTTCCTTGCAGCGAAGTATAACCGTGAAGGCTTCAATATCTTTGATCACTATACTTATGTGATCTGTGGCGACGGAGATTTGATGGAAGGTGTTTCAAGCGAGGCAGCTTCATACGCAGGTTTGCAAAAACTAGACAAGTTGGTTGTCCTTTATGATTCAAATGACATCAACTTGGATGGTGAAACAAAGGATTCCTTTACTGAAAGTGTTCGTGACCGCTACAATGCCTACGGTTGGCATACAGCCTTGGTTGAAGATGGAACAGACTTGGATGCAATCCATGCTGCTATCGAAGCTGCTAAAGCTTCAGGCAAACCATCTTTGATTGAAGTGAAGACTGTTATTGGATACGGTTCTCCAAATAAACAAGGAACTAATGCGGTACACGGTGCTCCTCTTGGAGCAGATGAAACTGCGGCTACTCGCCAAGCTCTCGGTTGGGACTATGAACCATTTGAAATCCCAGCTGAAGTTTACGCTGATTTCAAAGAAAATGTTGCAAATCGTGGCGCATCAGCTTATCAAGCTTGGACAAAACTAGTCGCTGATTATAAAGAAGCTTATCCCGAACTTGCAGCAGAAGTCGAAGCCATCATAGACGGACGCGACCCAGTTGAGGTGACTCCAGCAGACTTCCCAGCCTTAGAAAATGGATTTTCTCAAGCAACTCGTAACTCGAGTCAGGATGCCTTGAATGTTGTAGCAGCTAAGCTACCAACCTTCCTAGGTGGATCAGCTGACCTTGCTCACTCAAACATGACTTATATCAAAACGGACGGACTTCAAGACGACGCTAATCGCTTGAACCGCAACATTCAGTTTGGTGTTCGTGAATTTGCAATGGGAACGATCTTGAACGGGATGGCTCTTCATGGTGGACTTCGTGTATACGGTGGTACTTTCTTTGTCTTCTCTGACTATGTGAAAGCAGCTGTCCGTTTGTCAGCCTTGCAAGGACTTCCTGTGACTTATGTCTTTACCCACGATTCAATCGCAGTTGGTGAAGATGGTCCAACTCACGAACCAGTTGAACACTTAGCAGGTCTCCGTGCTATGCCAAATCTCAATGTTTTCCGCCCAGCAGATGCGCGTGAAACTCAAGCGGCTTGGTACCTTGCTGTGACAAGCGAAAAAACACCAACTGCCCTTGTCTTGACACGTCAAAACTTGACTGTCGAAGAAGGAACAGACTTTGACAAAGTTGCGAAAGGTGCCTATGTCGTCTATGAAAATGCAGCAGACTTTGATACGATCTTGATTGCAACAGGTTCAGAGGTGAATTTGGCGGTCGCAGCTGCCAAAGAATTGGCTAGTCAAGGCGCAAAAGTCCGTGTAGTTAGCATGCCATCTACAGATGTCTTTGACGCACAAGATGCAGCTTACAAGGAAGAAATCCTTCCAAATGCAGTCCGCCGTCGTGTTGCAGTCGAAATGGGTGCAACTCAAAACTGGTACAAATATATTGGTCTTGATGGTGCCGTTCTCGGTATTGATACCTTTGGAGCATCTGCCCCAGCACCAAAAGTATTGGCAGAGTACGGATTTACAGTTGAAAATCTAGTCAAAGTCGTTCAAAACTTGAAATAATCACAAAAATCAGAGTGAAAACTCTGATTTTTTTAAAACCATAAAAACAAGGCACAATCTTGTAAAAATAGCTGAAATTTGATATAGTAGTCCTATGTAAAATACAAAGGAGAAAACAATGGATACAAATATTACTTTTTTAATCATGCTTGTAGGGATGATGGCCTTGATGTTCTTTATGCAACGTTCTCAAAAGAAACAAGCACAAAAGCGTATGGAAAGCTTGAACAAGCTTCAAAAAGGCTATGAAGTCATTACAATTGGTGGGCTTTACGGAACAGTGGATGAAGTAGATACTGAGAAAGGTACAATCGTACTGGATGTAGATGGCGTTTATTTGACTTTTGAATTGGCTGCGATTAAGACCGTTTTGCCACTCAAAGAAGCTGTGACACCAGAAGGAACAGTTGTTGACGAAGGCGGAGCAATCGAAGAATAAAACGGGACCTGTCACTCCCGTTTTTCTATGAGACAAGAGGAAAAGGGATGAAAAAAATAGTATTTGTTTGCCTAGGGAATATCTGTCGTAGCCCCATGGCAGAGTTTGTGATGAAGTCCATGACGAGCGATTACCACATCGAGAGTCGTGCAACTTCGTCTTGGGAACATGGTAATCCGATTCATAAGGGAACGCAAGGGATTTTCCAGCAGTATCAGATTCCGTATGACAAAGACAAAACATCGCTTCAGATTGGCAGAGAGGATTTTGAGTCATTTGATTATATTATCGGTATGGATGCCTCAAACGTTTCCGATCTGCGTCACATGTGTCCTCAGGAACTACAGTACAAAATTTACTCTTTTGCATCTGAAAGTGTCCCAGATCCTTGGTATACAGGAGATTTTGAGGAAACCTATACTCGTATCACAAGTGGATGTCAAAGCTGGCTAGATCGATTAGAAAAAGAGAGTGACAATGGAAAAGCTTAAACAATTTTATGAGAAGTGTAGAGTTTACCTAACTCGTTCTAAGTTAGAGCTCATTGCAGTAGTTGTAATGGTACTCTGTGCTCTTTCGGTATTTCTGCTAAATACGCCTAAAAAGGGTGTCCTGACACTTGATGGTGGAGCTCTTGTTTATGATGGCACCTTGGTACGAGGGAAAATGAATGGTCAAGGAACCCTGACCTTTGAAAACGGAGACCAATATACAGGTGATTTCAATAATGGAGCCTTTAATGGGAAAGGAACTTTCCAATCAAAAGATGGCTGGAAATACGAAGGTGATTTTGTAAATGGTCAGGCTGAAGGTCAAGGGAAGTTGACTACAGAGCAAGAAGTCGTTTATGAAGGGACCTTTAAGCAAGGCGTTTTTCAGCAAAAACAGTAGTCTCCAAGTTAGGAGACTATTTTTCAAAATCAGGGAGAAAGCGCTTTCCGCGCCTGAATTCGATAACTAACTATCAACTAGAAAAACTTTGTGAAATAAAAAAAATTTCTCCATAATTTCACAATCGTCCAGACAAAACTCTATTGTATAGCTATATTGAGAAAAAAATCACAAATTCAGAAAATTTCTTTGTGAAATGCTTATGAAACTGTTTACAAAGCATAAAAAAAGAGTTATAATAAACTTGTGAAAAAATTAACAAAGGATAACATCCTTAAAGGCTATGGAGGATAATATGGCTGATAAAAAAACAGTAACACCAGAGGAAAAACAACTTGCTGCTGAAAAGCATGTCGATGGTCTCGTGAAAAAAGCCTTGGTTGCGCTTGATGAAATGCGCAAGTTGAACCAAGAGCAAGTTGACTATATCGTGGCAAAAGCTTCGGTTGCAGCACTTGACGCACATGGTATCCTTGCACAACACGCAGTTGAAGAAACTGGTCGTGGGGTATTTGAAGACAAGGCAACAAAAAACCTATTTGCCTGCGAACACGTAGTGAACAATATGCGTGGAGTTAAAACAGTTGGAGTTATTGAAGATGATCCAATTACAGGTTTGACAAAGATTGCGGAGCCTGTAGGGGTAATCTGTGGTGTCACTCCGACGACAAACCCAACTTCAACAGCGATTTTCAAATCCTTGATTGCTTTGAAAACACGTAACCCAATCGTTTTCGCTTTCCATCCATCAGCTCAAGAATCATCAGCTCACGCAGCACAAATCGTTCGCGATGCAGCGATTGCAGCTGGTGCTCCTGAAAACTGTGTTCAATGGATTACAAAGCCATCTATGGAAGCAACTGGAGCGCTAATGAACCACGAAGGTGTTGCAACTATTCTTGCAACTGGTGGGAATGCCATGGTTAAAGCTGCATACTCATGTGGAAAACCAGCTCTTGGGGTAGGTGCCGGAAACGTTCCTGCCTATGTAGAAAAATCTGCTGACCTTCGTCAAGCTGCTCATGACATCGTTATGTCTAAATCATTTGATAATGGGATGGTCTGTGCATCAGAACAAGCCGTTATCATTGATAAAGAAGTATATGACGAATTTGTAGAAGAATTCAAATCATACCACACTTACTTTGTAAACAAAAAAGAAAAAGCACTTCTTGAAGAATTCTGTTTCGGTGTAAAAGCTAATAGCAAAAACTGTGCTGGTGCTAAACTAAATGCCAACATCGTTGGTAAGCCAGCCGCATGGATTGCAGAACAAGCAGGATTCAGCGTTCCAGAAGGAACAAATATCTTGGCTGCAGAATGTGCAGAAGTAGGACCAAAAGAACCGTTGACTCGTGAAAAATTGTCACCAGTTATCGCTGTCCTAAAAGCTGAAGATACAGAAGACGGCCTTAAAAAAGCTCGTCAAATGGTTGAGTTTAACGGACTTGGTCACTCAGCAGCTATCCATACAAAAGACGAAGCTCTTGCTAAACGCTTTGGTACAGAAATCAAAGCAATGCGTATTATCTGGAACTCTCCATCTACTTTCGGTGGTATCGGTGACGTATACAATGCCTTCATTCCATCATTGACACTTGGATGTGGTTCATATGGACACAACTCAGTCGGTGATAACGTGAGTGCGATCAACCTTCTAAACATCAAGAAAGTAGGGAAACGTAGAAATAATATGCAATGGTTTAAAGTTCCTTCAAAAATTTACTTCGAACGCAATTCTATCCAATACCTTCAAACATGTGAAGATATTGAACGCGTTATGATTGTTACAGACAAATCGATCGAAAAACTTGGTTTTGTTCAACGCATTATTGACCAATTGAACAAACGCAGCAACCGTGTAACTGTCCAAGTCTTCTCAGACGTTGAACCAGACCCAGATATCACAACTGTAGAACGTGGTACTGAAGTAATGAGAGCATTTGAACCAGACACAATCATCGCTCTTGGTGGTGGTTCTCCAATGGACGCGGCCAAAGTAATGTGGCTCTTCTACGAACAACCACAAATCGACTTCCGTGACTTGGTTCAAAAATTCATGGACATCCGTAAACGTGCCTTCCGCTTCCCATCACTTGGTAAAAAAGCGAAATACATTGGTATTCCAACAACTTCAGGTACAGGTTCAGAAGTAACCCCATTTGCCGTTATCTCTGATAAGAAAAACAATCGTAAATACCCATTGGCTGACTACTCATTGACACCAACTATTGCGATTGTTGACCCTGCTTTGGTTGAGTCAGTTCCAGACTTCATCGCTGCGGATACAGGTATGGACGTCTTGACTCACGCGACTGAAGCTTACACTTCAAACTTCGCTAACGACTATACAGACGGTATCGCCCTTCAAACAATCAAACTTGTCTTTGAATGGTTGGAAAAATCTGTTAAGACCGCTGATCCAGAAGCTCGCGAAAAAATGCACAATGCATCTACAATGGCTGGTATGGCCTTTGCCAATGCCTTCCTTGGTATGAGCCACTCAATGGCCCACAAGATCGGTGCGGTTCACCATACTGTTCACGGACGTACAAACGCAATCTTGCTTCCATACGTTATCCGTTACAATGGTACTCGCCCATCTAAGACGACTACATGGCCTAAGTATAACTACTGGAAAGCTGACGAAAAATTCCAAGATATTGCTAGAATGCTTGGTTTGCCTCACTCAACTCCAGAAGAAGCAGTTGAAGCATACGCTAAAGCTGTTTACGAACTTGGTGTTGCAGTAGGTATAAAGATGAATTTCAAGGATCAAGGAATCGATGAAAAAGATTGGAAAGACAGCTTGCATGAAATTGCCTTGCTTGCTTATGAAGACCAATGTTCACCTGCTAACCCACGCTTGCCAATGGTAGCTGACATGGAAGAAATCATGGCAGATGCTTACTATGGTTATGCAGAACGTCCAGGACGTCGTAAATAATCGTTTATCAGCCTAGAGACAGGAGAAATCCTGTCTCTTTTTTGTACATTTTTTTGAAAAATGGTATAATAAGCGCATATATTTATTTGAACATCAAATATTTTTATGACATTGTGAGGAAGAAATGGGACAAGTGAATGAATTAGGAGAGAAGGTACGTCTTCTTAGAGAGGAGAAAGGGCTTAGTCGTCCAGTTTTTTGTGGGGATGAGTCAGAGTTGTCCGTTCGTCAGTTGGTGCGCATTGAAAAGGGAGAGTTTCGTCCTACGATAAAAACACTGGAATATATTGCGGATAGGCTAGGTATTCCATCTTATATCTTGATGCCAGACTACAAGGAGTTACCCAAGCGTTACCAAGAATTAAAGTACTTTCTTCTTCATCATCCTGACTACGGAGACAAAGAGTTGCAGGAACAAAAGGAAGAATATTTTGATGAGATTTTTGAATATTTTTATGATGGTTTGCCACATGATGAGAAAGTGCTAGTGGATTGTCTTCAAGCTATAGATGCAGTGAGAGCGACTGGTAATTCCTTGTATGGTGATAGTGTGCTTGAGAATGGTTTACAAGATTTACTATCCAGAGATGTATATAAAGCGGAGGATTTATTAAGACTGAGGTTGTATTTTGCATGTAACTTAATGGATGGTTTGAAAGCGGGTGAAATAAAAGAATCTGAGTATGAGAATATTCTTTATTTTCATGAGAAATTAAGTTCGCAGATTGATAAGATAGAGTTCGATTGTTTAGACTTACTTAGAGATTCCTTACTAGCTTCTTTAACTTGTATAGAGATTATGGGGCTGTTTCATTATTTTAAGAGAGCGGTTGAGACCTTAAATAAAATAGGACAAAAAACACGAGATTTTCAAAAACAACCGATTGTCTTGATGCTTGAGTGGAAATATTATATTCAGACAGATTATGATACAGCCAAACAAAAGTATGAAGAAGCAAAAATGATGGCGAGAATGTTTGGCAATGAGAAGTTAATTGTTAGTTTAGATAATGAATGGGCCGAGGACCTAGAAAGATATCGTTAAAGAGTTTATAGGAGTGACATTTCTGTCATTGGGGAAATGTCGCTTTTTTGTTACAATGGATTCTAAAAAAAGAGAATGGAATTCCTTGTTTCTTTTGACTCAGATTTTCTTAAATATAATTTATATTGGTATTGTTTATTTTAGTTTGTATCGTTACACGATAACACAAGTGATTAAAGGAGATTATAATGTCCATTTTATCCATGAAAAATATTTCAAAATTTTACGCTTTGGACGGTAAACATAAAGAGCAGGCTCTAAGAAATATTAACCTGCAGATTGCTGAAGGAAAAATTACAGCGATTTATGGTCCGTCAGGCTGTGGCAAAACCAGTCTATTAAATATTATCAGCGGTTTAGATAGGGAGTACGAGGGAGTTTTAGATTTTAAAGGGGAGTCTCTCAGAGAACTATCGGAGAATGAATTGACTCAATTTCGCAAAGACAACATTGGGTTTGTCTTTCAAAATTTCAACCTCATCCCCCATCAATCGGTTCTGGATAATGTCAAGTTGCCTCTCTATGTCAAAGATTTATCAGATAAAGAAATGACAAGGATCGCTCAGGAGCAACTTCATAGTCTAGGGATGGAACCTTTTATGGCTAAGAATGTAAAACAGCTTTCTGGTGGGCAAAAGCAACGTGTAGCCATTGCACGTGCTTTGGTAAATCAACCAGATATGATTGTAGCTGATGAACCAACTGGGTCGCTCGATTCTCAATCTCAGGAGATGGTTTTGGAAGTGTTCAAAAATTTGGCCCAAGCTGGGAAAACAGTACTGATTGTTACTCATAACCCGGAGGTTACTGAATATGCAGATGTGATTATCAAAATGAAGGATGGTGAAGTCGTTGAAGAAGTCAAAAAATAAAGGATTGTCCTTTAAAAACAAATTCAAACTTTCTTTAAGTAACTTTATGGAAAGAAAGTGGCGTAACTTGTTGATTGCAGTAGCAACCTCGATTGGTTTTGTAGGCGTGTTGATTTCTTTTGGTCTAGGAAATGCCTTGATTTCAATGATTGATGAAAATACCAACGGTGGCAAGCTTCCTTCCCAAGTTCAGATTGCACTGAATTCCAGTGTTGCTGGCAGAGGTTTTCTAAACCAAGATGATAAGAACTATATCACAGATACGATTGGGAAAGAAAATATTAAATATCTAGAGAGTCCTTTTGGTATGACCATGTCAAAGATTAGCATAGACGGACACGAAGTGGATTTTAGCCAAGCCCTGCCTTCTTATGCTCAGGTCGTGAGTTTGTATGAAGATACAAGTATTTCTGTTAGTAGCAATGAAAAAGAAAAAGTGCTAGCAGGTTCTCTTTATACGGATGTTAACGAGCAGGGATTGACGATTCCGATGAGTTTACTCAAAAATTGGAATGAACAAACCGGGAACAATCTGACGGCTAGTGATGTGATTGGCAAACCAGTATCGGCAACCATTGTAGAAAATGCTGCTGAAGGTAGCAAGTTGGCAGGTTTTCAGACTCATATTGTGCGTGTTATCAATGATGAAGATGATGCAGAGGATAGTAATAGTTTTATGGCTTCCAAGCAGATGGAAACGATTTTAAAAGAAGCTGAATTCACAAAGATCGTATCCTATTTTATTTTGGAGCTTAAAGACCCATCTCGTACGAAAACAGTAACAGAAGAATTGCAGAAAAATAAGAAGTATACAGTTCTTTCTCAACAAGCTGTTCTTGATATTGTGATTACCTTTATTCGTGTCATCCAGGGATTACTGATTGTGCTTTCTTCACAAGCGATTGTGGTGGCAGCAGTTATGATAGGCATCATCATTTATATCAATATCATGCAACGTTCTAAAGAAATCGGTGTCATGAAGGCCGTCGGCTATCAAAATAGAGATGTGAAAGGAATCTTTATCTACGAAGCTATTTGGATTGTAGGAATTGCCTTGTTTATAGCTTTCATCATTGCTCAAGGGATAGGCAGCCTAGCGAATATTATTGTCCACCATTTCTATCCGTCTATCTCTAAAGTTTTTGAATTAAATCTTCTCTCCGTTTCAGGAACTCTTGTTTTTGCTTTGTTTCTTGGCTATATTTCAGCTTACTTCCCAGCACGTAAGATTAGTAAAATGGATCCGGTGGAATCCTTACGCTATGAGTAGGGAAAGAAGTTTATCAAAAAGAAACTGACAGAGAAAATCAACGCCCGTACTTGCAATTAAACTCAAATAGTTATATAATAGGTTTGTTGAAAGGTGATTTGTAGTGATTCAAGTTACTCTTTTCACAATAAAATTTTCATGATTTTCATAAGGAGGAAATCACTAATGGTAGTTAAAGTTGGTATTAACGGTTTCGGACGTATCGGTCGTCTTGCTTTTCGCCGTATCCAAAACGTAGAAGGTGTTGAAGTTACTCGCATCAACGACCTTACAGATCCAGTTATGCTTGCACACTTGTTGAAATACGACACAACTCAAGGTCGTTTCGACGGTACTGTAGAAGTTAAAGAAGGTGGATTCGAAGTTAACGGTAAATTCGTTAAAGTTTCTGCTGAACGTGATCCAGAACAAATCGACTGGGCTACTGACGGTGTAGAAATCGTTCTTGAAGCAACTGGTTTCTTCGCTAAGAAAGATGCAGCTGAAAAACACCTTAAAGGTGGAGCTAAGAAAGTTGTTATCACTGCTCCTGGTGGAAACGACGTTAAAACAGTTGTATTTAACACTAACCACGACGTTCTTGACGGTACTGAAACAGTTATCTCAGGTGCTTCATGTACTACAAACTGCTTGGCTCCAATGGCTAAAGCTCTTCAAGACAACTTCGGTGTTGTAGAAGGATTGATGACTACTATCCACGCTTACACTGGTGACCAAATGATTCTTGACGGACCACACCGTGGTGGTGACCTTCGCCGTGCTCGCGCTGGTGCTGCAAACATCGTTCCTAACTCAACTGGTGCTGCTAAAGCTATCGGTCTTGTAATCCCAGAATTGAACGGTAAACTTGACGGATCTGCACAACGCGTTCCAACTCCAACTGGATCAGTTACTGAATTGGTAGCAGTTCTTGAAAAGAACGTTACTGTTGATGAAGTAAACGCAGCTATGAAAGCAGCTTCAAACGAATCATACGGTTACACAGAAGATCCAATCGTATCTTCAGATATCGTAGGTATGTCTTACGGTTCATTGTTTGACGCAACTCAAACTAAAGTTCTTGACGTTGACGGTAAACAATTGGTTAAAGTTGTATCATGGTACGACAACGAAATGTCATACACTGCACAACTTGTACGTACTCTTGAATACTTTGCAAAAATCGCTAAATAATTCTTGAGTCGATAAAAGCAAGGCCTTCCGGTCTTGCTTTTTTGTATAGAAAAATGGATGACAGTGTCATCCATTTTGTTTTAATTCTGTTTCGAAAGTATCCGAGAGGGCAGTAAAACTCAATTGTTCTAAGGTGAGTGGATGGGTAAAGGAAAGTCGAAAGGCGTGGAGCATAAGCCGATTTGTCTTTGATTTACTATTATAGAGAGGATCGCCTAGGATAGGGTGCTTATGGTGAGAAAGGTGAACACGGATTTGATGCGTTCGACCGGTCTTTAGTTTGCAACGAACTAAGGAAGTTTTGTTTGGGAATTGCTTTAATCTGCTTACCTGCGTTTCAGCATATTGCCCACTTTTGGAATCTATCACTCGTTTTCTGCGATCGTGTCGATCACGACCAATTTTATCTCGGAAGATAAGTTCTTTGTTCCCCACTTGCCCCTCTACGAGTGCCCAGTACTCGCGAGCAATTTCCTTCTTCTCCAACAAACGATTGAGAATGGGTAGGATAAAAGGATTTTTAGCAAAAAGCACTAAACCGCTTGTTTCCATATCCAGGCGATGAACGACATAGCAGGTTTGACCAATGTAGGCAGAGACATGGTTGAGAAGGGCAATTTCATCAGGTTGATTTCCATGAGTTTTCATTCCCTCTGGCTTGTTAACGATAATGAGATGTTGGTCTTGATAAACCTCTTGAACGAGGTCTGGATTTCCCCAAAGGATTTCTTTTTTGGGATAATCTTCCTCGTCAAAAGTCAACTGGCAAACGTCTCCTGGTTTGACCATCTCGTTCCAGTGAACTTCTTTGTGGTTAATTAAGATGTTCTTCTTTGTTCTCAAAAAATGACGGATTTTTCTAGGGATGAGGAGTTGTTCCTCTAGGAATTGCTTGACCGACATTTGAGGCAAGGATTCGGGTAATGTAAATGTGAATTGCATACAGATATTGTAACAAAAAAAGCCCTATTTGGATAGGGAGTAGCTAAATTCTTGAGTTCCTATGGTGAAGATGATAAAATAAACGCATGAAATTAGATAAATTATTTGAGAAGTTTCTTTCTCTCTTTAAAAAAGAAACGAATGAATCAGCGGAGTCTGATTCTACTAGTATGCGTCGTTCTCGGAGCGATAGAAAAAAATTAGGTCATGTAGGTCCGATACGGAAATTTTGGCGTCGTTATCATCTGACAAAAATCGTCATCATTTTAGGGTTAAGTGCTGGTTTACTGGTAGGAACCTACTTGTTTGCCATAGCCAAGTCTACCAATGTCAATGATTTGCAAAATGCCTTGAAAACGCGAACTCTGATTTTTGACCGCGAAGAAAAAGAGGCAGGAGCCCTATCCGGTCAAAAGGGAACTTATGTTGAGCTGACAGATATAAGTAAAGACTTGCAGAATGCTGTCGTCGCGACAGAGGACCGTTCCTTTTATAAAAATGATGGGATTAACTACGGTCGTTTCTTTCTAGCCATCCTTACGGCAGGTCGTTCTGGAGGTGGTTCTACCATCACCCAACAGTTAGCAAAAAATGCCTATCTGTCTCAGGACCAAACCGTTGAACGGAAGGCCAAGGAGTTTTTCCTAGCTTTAGAATTGACAAAAAAATACAGCAAGGAGCAAATCCTTACTATGTACCTCAATAACGCCTACTTTGGGAATGGCGTCTGGGGTGTTGAAGATGCAAGTAAGAAATATTTCGGTGTATCGGCTTCACAACTAACGCTTGATCAGGCGGCCACTCTAGCAGGGATGCTCAAGGGACCAGAATTGTATAATCCATTAAATTCTGTTGAAACTTCGACCAACCGTAGGGATACTGTATTACAAAATATGGTTGCAGCGGGCTATATTGATAAAAATCAAGAGACCGAAGCGGCTGGAGTAGATATGGCTTCTCAACTGCAAGATAAGTATGAAGGCAAAGTTTCGGATTATCGTTACCCGTCCTATTTTGATGCAGTTGTCAACGAAGCAGTTTCCAAGTACAATCTCACAGAAGAAGAGATTGTCAACAACGGCTATCGAATTTACACAGAGCTTGACCAAAACTACCAAGCAAACATGCAGGTTATTTATGAAAACACTTCGCTATTTCCAACAGCAGAAGACGGAACGCATGCCGAATCAGGTAGTGTCGCTCTAGAACCCAAGACTGGTGGAGTGCGTGGAGTTGTTGGTCGTGTAGCTGGTGATGACAAACCAGGCTTCCGCAATTTTAACTATGCCACTCAGTCTAAGCGTAGCCCAGGATCAACCATTAAACCTTTAGTTGTTTATACACCCGCAGTAGAAGCAGGATGGGCCTTGAACAAGCAACTGGATAATCATACGATGCAGTACAACAGTTATCAAGTAGACAACTATGCGGGTATTAAGACATCTCCAGAAGTACCTATGTATCAGGCCTTGGCGGAATCACTCAACCTGCCAGCAGTTGCGACTGTAAATGAATTAGGTATTGACAAAGCTTTTGACGCTGGGGAGAGATTTGGCCTGAATATGGAAAAAGTTGACCGAGTTCTTGGAGTTGCTCTTGGTGGAGGTGTGGAAACGAATCCTCTCCAGATGGCGCAAGCCTATGCAGCCTTTGCCAATGGAGGTCTAATGCCTGAAGCACATTTCATCACTCGTATTGAAAATGCCAGCGGCCAGGTCATCAAGAGTCATAAAAACTCCCAAAAACGAGTGATTGATAAGTCTGTAGCGGATAAAATGACCAGCATGATGCTAGGAACATTTACCAATGGTACGGGAATTAGTTCGTCACCAGCGGATTACGTTATGGCTGGTAAAACAGGTACGACTGAAGCTGTTTTCAACCCGGAATATACCAGTGACCAGTGGGTGATCGGCTATACTCCAGATGTTGTAATCAGCCACTGGCTCGGCTTCCCAACAACAGATGAGAGTCATTATCTAGCAGGTTCGACCTCAAATGGAGCAGCCCATGTCTTTAGAAGTATGGCTAATACCATTTTGCCTTACACTCCAGGTAGCACTTTTACAGTTGAGAATGCTTATAAACAAAATGGGATTGAACCAGAAAATACGAAAAAGCAGGTTGCTGAAAATGAGACAAACCAGTCTGAGGACCCGATAGGAGATATTCGTAGTCGCGCACAAAATCTTGTAGATGAAGCAGGACGTGCGATTTCAGAAGCTAAAATAAAAGAAAAAGCCCAGACAATATGGGACTCAATCCTTAATCTATTTCGTTAAGAGGCTTGTCAAAGCCTAGGTTTCTTGTTATAATAGATAAGATGGAGGCGTTATGGCACTAAAAAAAGCAAGCCTAGCTTGTGCAGTTTGTGGTTCAAGGAATTACTCAATCAAAATTAGTGGGAACCCCAAGCCAACACGACTAGAAGTAAATAAATTTTGTAAACATTGTGGAAAATATACGACACATAGAGAAACGAGATAGGAGAGAACGATGGGTTTTATTAAGGATATTTTTAAACTTCTTAAAGAAACAACTTGGCCAACTCGCAAAGAAAGCTGGAGAGATTTTCGCTCTATTATGGAATACACAGCCTTCTTTGTGGTCATCATTTACATTTTTGACCAGTTGATTGTATCAGGTTTGATTCGATTTATTAACATTTTTTAGAAGAAAAGTGGAGAAGTTCTGCTAACTTTCTTCTATATATGTATGAAAGGAAATATCATGGATAGTTTTGACAAGGGATGGTTTGTTCTACAAACTTATTCTGGCTATGAAAATAAGGTAAAAGAAAATCTATTGCAACGTGCGCAAACATATAACATGTTGGATAATATTCTACGCGTTGAGATTCCAACACAAACCGTGCAAGTTGAGAAAAATGGAAAGAAAAAGGAAGTTGAAGAGAATCGCTTTCCAGGTTATGTCCTTGTAGAAATGGTCATGACCGATGAAGCATGGTTCGTCGTTCGAAACACACCTAACGTAACAGGATTCGTCGGCTCACACGGTAACAGATCAAAACCAACTCCACTTTTGGAACAAGAAATCCGTGATATTCTGGTTTCAATGGGACAAACTGTTCAAGAGTTTGATATTGATGTTGAAGTTGGCCAGACAGTCCGCATCATTGATGGCGCTTTTGCAGACTACACAGGGAAAATTACTGAAATTGATAACAACAAAGTGAAGATGATTATCTCTATGTTTGGTAATGATACGATTGCAGAAGTGAATCTCAACCAAATTGCAGAATTATAACCTCAGAGAGGCTTTGCCTCTCTTTTTATGTGCTGTTGAGGGAGGAAGAAGTATAAAATAGAGGAAGTAGACCTAGAGGCTCGCGCATTTTGCTAAACTAAATGCAGAAAGGAGAGGTCTATGAATCTAAAAGACTTATATGAAGAAAGTAAAGGAATCGTCCATAAGTGTCGAAAAGACTATCATTTGCATCTGTGGGAGAGAGAGGACTGGGACCAGGAAGGCATGTTATGTCTGTATGAGCTGGTGAGTCGCAACCCAGAGTTACTAGAGGGGGAGCGCCATCAACTATATGTTTGCTTTAAAACAAAATTTAGAAATCGTATTCTAGATTACATCCGTAAACAGGAAAGTCACAAGCGCCGTTTTGACAAAGAACCCTATGAAGAGGTGAGTGAGATTAGCCATCGTCTAGGAGAAAAAGGACTCAGGCTGGACGATTATTATCTCTTTCACGAACTTCTAAAGAATTACAAATCAAAGCAGAGTATGGAAAAACAAGAGCTAATAGACCGTCTCATGGGAGGGGAAGTATTTAGAGGACGGAAAGCTCTATTAAGAGAACTTTCCCTTATCTTTTCAGAATTTCGATAAAGAGGAAAAAAGTCCTTGACAAAGGCGGAAAAGTAGGTATAATAGAAAGAGTTGAAAAGCTCAGGTCCGTTGGTCAAGGGGTTAAGACACCGCCTTTTCACGGCGGTAACACGGGTTCGAATCCCGTACGGACTATGGTGTATTGCGGTTAAAAAAACTTGAAAAAAGTTTAAAAAATCTGTTGACAGAGGCAGATAGCTGTGATATACTAATATAGTTGTCGCTCATGAGAGAAGTGAGAGACAAAGACCTTTGAAAACTGAACAAGACGAACCAATGTGCAGGGCACTATAACTGATGTTATAGTACTGAACAATGAAAAAAACAATAAATCTGTCAGTGACAGAAATGAGTGAGAACTCAAACTTTTAATGAGAGTTTGATCCTGGCTCAGGACGAACGCTGGCGGCGTGCCTAATACATGCA
>URCN01000001.1:0-57085 GCA_900546335.1 uncultured Streptococcus sp. | reverse complement strand
GATAAGATAAGAATTTTGAAAGCGTAAATGAACTGAAAAGATTAGCAGTTTTTTGTGGCTATTATTTATAGCAAATAAATTGAATAATCTAGTAAATTTCGGTAGAATAGAGGAGATTCAAATCATGATGAAGGAAAGATTAGGAATGAAAAGAAGTTATTTAGGAGAAAAGCACCAGCGTTTTTCATTGAGAAAAGTTTCGGTTGGTTTGGTTTCTGCTCTGGTAGTGGAGGAGGTTTTCTTGCAAATGTAGCAGCTAGTGAACAGACGCCATCCGTCACAAAACAGATCCACTATAAGTACGTGACAGAAAGTGAGCTCACGGACCAAGAAAAGCAATTGGTAGTCAAAGAATTGCCACAGTTTGCTGAGGAAACAGATGATACTTACTATCTGATTTATCGTCCGACGAGACAGTTACCTGCAACTGGTCACAGCCAACTCATTAGCTCAATTGCAGCGGGGGCAGGTATTGTACTACTGGTCGTAGCGATTAAACTGGGCAGAGATGATCGCAAAAAGCTAGCTTCTTTCATGCTCTTAACCAGTCTAGGAAGTCAGCTAATTGCGCCAACTTCCTTGGCTTTGACAAATCAAATGCTGGCAGACTATAATCAGGAATTGACTGTACAGGTCGGGGAAACATTGCAATCCCCACTTACGATTGAAGGTTACCAATATGTAGGCTATTTGAAATCTCAAAAAGAAGTGAAGCCTTCAGTTGATGGCAAGAAAGAGTTGAATCATTCGGCTCCTATTGATACTCCAGTTCAAACTTCAAACGGAAGCCAAGCGCAGGAAGAGTATCGTGCTCAGAAACCAAGTGAAGCTCCTGTCTTTGAACAACCAGAGTTAAAGGTTGATAGTAAAGAAACGAGTCATACAGAGATCATTCCTTTCCAAGTAGAGGAAGTAGAAGCAGCTGATTTGCCGCAAGGTCAAACTGAGGTGATTCAGGCAGGGAAAAATGGTAGTCGTACCATTGTGACCCGCAGCTA
Organism: uncultured Streptococcus sp.; assembly: GCA_900546335.1. Taxonomy (GTDB): domain Bacteria; phylum Bacillota; class Bacilli; order Lactobacillales; family Streptococcaceae; genus Streptococcus. The sequence goes on along the minus strand of URCN01000001.1, from coordinate 56,087 downwards.
CATTTTAAATGGTCAGGTAATCCATACAGAGGAGATTTCCAATCAGATAACGACTGAGCCGACTTCTGAGATTAGAAAAGTCGGAAGCAAGGTCCCTTCTCCTACAAAACCAAGCCCAGGGGAGTCCGTTAGTGAAAAACCAACAGACGCTCCTGTAAATGAAGTTCCAAGCTTAAACGTTGAAGAAAAAGATGTTACCACGACGGTAGCAGAACCCTATACTCGAGAACGAGTAGAGAGTGATAGCTTGCCAGTTGGCCAGACCAAGATAACCCAAGCTGGTCAAGATGGTGTGCGTACAATCGTCACCCGTCAGTACATGGTAGATGGAAAAGTAGAGAGAAGCCAGGAACTCTCCAACGAAGTGACGACTCCGGCGGTCTCAGAGATCGTAACGGTCGGAACAGCTCCTGTTAGCGAGAAACCAACAGACGCTCCTGTAAATGAAGTTCCAAGCTTAAACGTTGAAGAAAAGGACGTTACCACAACAGTGGCCGAACCCTATCCAACTAAGGAAGTGGAAAGTGCAGACCTGCCTTTGGGGCAAAGGGAAGTTAGCCAAGCTGGTCAAGAGGGTGTCCGTACGATTGTGACTCGTCAGTATTTAGTAGATGGAAAAGTCGAAAATACAGAGGAAATCTCTAACACTATCACAAAAGAAGCAGTTCCTCAGATCATCAAAGTCGGTACAAAACCAATTTCTACAAATGCGGATCACGCTCCTGTGGAACCAGAAAAAGGAACTCTCGACCTCGAACCCTTACACCAATTAGTGGAAGAGGCCGATAGCATCCAGAAAACGCATCAGTATTTCAATGATACCACTGCAGATCAAGAGTCTTATAAACAGGCAGTTGCAAATGCTCAAGCTTTATTTGAGGCATCTCACGCTAGTCAAGAACAAGTTGATTCCTTGAAAAATGCCCTTGAAGTAGCTAAGAATAATCTAGACGGCCAACCTGTTGATAAGAAAACTCTTGGAGTTGAATTTGACATGAAGGATGTGACTCAGTCTACAGTTGCTTACCAGTATGCTGATGAACAAACCAAACTCCGCTATCACCGTGCTCTAGATCAGGCCAAGCTCGTTTTGGACAATCCTTTCGCCGATCAAGCCTTGGTCGATCAAGTTCGGACGGATCTCGAGGCAGCTCGTCAAGCTCTGGATGGTGTCAAGAGAAAACCAACCCTCTCTCTAGTCCGTGTCGAGAAGGAAGAAGACAAACGCCAAGTTTCTCTTAGCTATCATTTGACGGATGCTACAGCTAGCTATCAATCAGCCAAAGCGCAACTATACAAGGGAGAAACGTTGATTAAGGAAGTCGACCTTGTGGATCTCGCTCAAAAATTGACACTTGATGACTTGGATTACTATACTCCTTATACTCTCAAAACTGTTATGAAATATGATCTGGGTCAAGGGGAACAAACTAGTATAGAGGATCAACGTCCAGTTCAGCTAGATTATAAGAAGGTTGAAATCAAAGATATCGACCGCATCGAACTGTACGGTAAAGATGGCAGTCATTACCGACGTTACCTATCCTTGTCAGAAGTTCCGTCTGATTTGAACAACTACTATGTCCGCATTCAGTCAGACAAGTTCAAGGATATGCTCTTACCCGTTTCTAAGGTTACAGATAAGGGAAATGCCTACACCGTAACGGTATCAGCTAATCAGCTCGTCGAGGGAGAAGGGGACCATTATCGTCCAGATTACTCTTTTGAACTGCCGAAAACGCCTCTTAGCCAAGAAGGTGTCTATACGTCCTTCAAAGCGCTCATAGAGGCCATGAAGTCAAACCCGACTGGAAACTTCAAACTAGGAGCGGATGTTTCAGCAGATGAGATTCAGTTGGAACAGTCTGCGACAAGCTATGTTCCAGAAGAATTTTTAGGTAGTCTAACTAGCCGAGTGGATGGCAAAGATTATACCATCTACAACTTGGCAAAACCACTCTTTGCAACCTTGAAAAATGCCACCATCCAGCAACTGACCTTGAAATCGGCTGCAGTTACAGGCAAGGATTCTATAGGGGCCTTGGCTAGCAACGCTCAGAACGCCACGATTACGGATGTTTCTGTAAGTGGTAGTCTATCTGGGAACAAGCATATCGGTGGACTCGTAGGAGTTGCCCAAAACACAAAACTAACCAATGTTGCCTTTAAAGGGTCCATCACCAGCACCCAAGATGGGGGGCAGGAGTACAATGTTGGTGGCTTGGTTGGTAATTTCCACGGCAACCAATCACTGGCGCAGAAGAGTCAAGCAGATGTATCTATCCAAGTAACGGGTAGAAATGGAGACCAGCGTGTTGGAGGCTTGATTGGTCGCTTGCAAAATGGAGCTAGATTAGAAACTTCTTATGTGTCTGGTTCTATCCAAAATACTGGTCATTCTGGCCAAATCGGTGGAGCGATCGGGTCTACTTGGAACAATGGACAAGTCCGAAATGTCTTGACCAGTGTCAAAGTTCAAAATGGTCATGCGATGACAGGAGATCCCTATCCTGAGGCTTCTGTTCGGGACTCTTATGTTCTTGAAGGAACTACAGCAAATCGAAAAGATGAGCGTTTTGTCCGTTCTATCTCAGATGCCGATGCGCAAGCTAAACGTCAGTCTTTTGGAATCACTTCGAACTTGACGGACCAGGAGCCATTGCAGCAAGCTTACCAGCATCAAACAGACTATAGTCGAGTGAGGGGAGCCCAAGAGTCCAGAAAGCAAGCCTATGAAAATGTAGAAAAACTATTACCATTCTACAACAAAGACTTCATCGTTCATACAGCCAACCAATTAGATGAAGATGATAAACTCAACAAAGTAGCCCTGCTAGATGTGGTTCCGATGAAAGATGAGACATTGATAACGGATGTCAATAGCCATAAGGGTGAAATCAATAGACTGATGCTGCATTATGCAGATAAGACAATCTCTTATCTCGATCTGACCTACAAGGGTGATTTTGCCAATGGCCAGATTGCAGAATATAGCATCGCTGATAAGAATTTGCTCTATACGCCAGAGGCCTTCTTATCTGACTATCAGTCTATTAAAGAGAGTGTCTTGGATGAACTCAGAGCTGTGACCTATGACTCGGCTGCAGTGCGTAAAGTATTAGGGATTGGTGAAACAGCTTCCTTAGATGATCTTTATCTAGAAAAAGCCTTTGAACAAACCAAAGCTGAACTAGGTCAGGAGCTCCTCAAGGTGCTTTCAGTTGACAAGTCGATTAACACCCTAGGTTCTGCCGTAGCGGATGCGATTAGCCAAAAGATTCTGAAGAACAAAGAGGCCTTCATGCTTGGTCTGACCTATCTCAATCGTTGGTACAATGTCAACTATGGAACTTTCAACACCAAGGACCTTAATGCCTATAAGTTTGATTTCTTTGGCAATCAAGCAGCTTCGACACTGGATACTATCATTGCTCTCGGGAACTCTGGAATGGGCAATCTTCGAGCGCAAAACAACTTCAATGCTTACCGACAATCTCTAGCCAAGGAAAAAGGCAAAGGAGACCTCTTTGCTTACTTAGAAAGTCTGCGTGAACTCTTCTTGCCACACAAAACCAACAGTGAATGGTTCAAGGAAAATACCAAGGCTTATATCGTAGAGGCTCGTTCAAGTCTGCCAGAAATTCAGGCTAAGCAAGACAATGCGGATCGTAGGAGTAAGTATACAATCAAGGTCTACGACAGACTGACTCAGGGAGATTGGGGCTTCAAGCAAATGGTCCTCCAGCTTCTGACCTTACCTGAAAGAGATGTCTATATCATCAGCAATATGTCGACCATCGCCTTTGGTAGCTTTGGAAGCTACAGGAAAGAAGGTGGCAGAGTTCTCTCAGGCGAGGAACTCCATCGACATGTTGAAAAACTTGTGAATCAATCAGCTGAATGGCAACGAAACCACTATGACATGTGGTACAACATTTTAAGTCCAAACAGGAAAGATACCTTATTCAGACGGGTGATCGTTACAGACGGTTTCTTTGTTTACAATGATAAAGGCCAGCAATATTGGGCTCCGCGTAATGATAAGACATCTGTTGCTATGTACAATTTCTTTGGTCCTGCTGGGAAGTATCACGGAGACAATGGACTAGGGGCCTTTGCTAATGGTTATGAAGTCTTCTACGTCTATGACCAGATGCTGGGAGCTTCTGGTACCATGGTCTATACCCATGAAATGACCCACAACTCGGACGGTTCTGTCTATTTTGAAGGGCATGGTCGTCGTGAGGGTGAAGGACCGGAGAGCTTCGCTACAGGAATGTTAGAGTCTGTAACCAATGTTAGCGAAAAAGGTCTCGTGCTTAATAGCTTCTATCAGGGAGATAAAGATTCGACCACACGTTACCATACCTATGATCCTGTTGCTCGATTCTCCTCAGCAGATGCCCTTCGCGACTACATGCATGGAGTTTTTGACGTACTGAACCTTCTGGATTATGTAGAAGGGGATATTGTTACTGGAGTTCTAACTGATCAACAGAAAATGAAATGGTACCGTAAGGCTGAAAATTATAACTTTGAGAATACGTCTTATGGTAAGAAAGCCCATGCTGATGATCGAATCGTTCCAATAACAGCTGAAGAAGCAGCCAAACTAAAGTCTGTCGATGCTCTGGTTGATCATAATATCATTGGTCGTCGCGATGGTTGGGATACCGCTAGCTTTGGACGAAATGGCTACTACATCGTCAATATGTTTGCTTCCTTCTATGCAGCTCTGGACAATCCAACTGGTGCTCCTGGGGGACTTATGTTCCGCCGTAGAGCCTACGAATTGCTAGGAGACAAGGGCTACCAACAAGGATTTGTCCCATATGTATCTGGCCAATACTCCGGCCAAGCGCTTAAAGAAGGTAATAAGACCTACTCAATCTGGAACAGAGGAGATGTCGGTGTAGTTGGAGATGATCTAATCCTTAAAAACCTCTACGGTAGTCAGTATGAATCATGGAAGGATTTGAAGAAAGCTATGTTGAATGAACGATACAACAAGGCCCAAAACTTCCTTCGCCCTATCACCATTGAGTTTGAAGCAGGAAAACTAGATAGCAAACGACAAATTACAATTTCTTCTTATGAGGAATTACAAGATTATATGTACTTAGCAGTACTAGCGGATGCCTCAGCTAAGAACATTGATCGTGCCTTATCAGACAGCTCTAAGAGTAGCGTCGCCCAACTCAAGTATCGTATTTTCAATGCTTATCTTCGTGAGACAGACGACTTCAGACAGTCCATCTTTGAAAGATAGACACGAAAAAAGAAGATCCAAGTGATCTTCTTTTTTTAGGTGAATGGCTTGCTTAGTACAAAAACGAATGAATTTACAAATAAATTGATACATGACCTATTTTTTACTCTAAATGTCTGGAGAGAAATTGGAAAACATTCATCATCTAGTATACTCGTTGTGAAATTTCTTTTGTTTTTCATGAAAATGTGATAAAATAATAGCTGTAAAAATTTTTTAAGGAGATTCGGATGAAAACAAAAGCACTTGCTCGCGTAAATGCGATTTTTGGTCTTATTTCAGGTATCATCTTACTGTTGGCACCTCTTGTTATGTTTATGATAGCTGTCGGGGCTGCTGCGGCGACGGAGGACTCTGATGCAACAGTTGGTATATTGACGATTTTTTCAATCATTTTGGCATTGGTAAAAATTGCTGTCTTGGTTTTAGGAATTGTGTCTATTGTCTATTACAAGGACGATGAACGTGTGACCCCTGCACCGTCTGTTTTGTTTATCGTAGGTGGTTCTGTTGGATTGATCCCATTCTTGGGATGGGTAGGAGGAATTCTGACAATCATTGGTGGATCCCTCTATTTTGGACTTTTGAAAAAATTCGAGATTCAAGAATAATAACTTTTTGTTAGAAATATTTTCAAATAAGAGAAGGCGGTTAGCCTTCTTTTTTTGTCATCAAGCAGGGGTAAAATTGACAGGATAAATAAGCTTTGACATTCGTGAAATCTAAAGCATTTATTTGAGACAAGGAAGTATTTTTATAGTATAATGGTGGATGTAAAATACCTATATCAAAATATAATGCTAGTTAATTTCTTGATAGAGGTTGAATAGTTGAGAGGATTTAGAATGAAAAAGTTTTTTGGAGAGAAGCAGCATCGTTTCTCCTTACGAAAATTAGCAATTGGACTTGTGTCAGCTTCGATTTCAAGCCTATTTTTTGTGTCCATTGCGAGCAGTGGGACCGTATTTGCTCAAGAAAATGCAGCTATTCACTACAAATATGTGACGGATACAGAGCTGAGTGGGCAAGAAAAGGACTTGATTGTAAAGGACATTCCTAAAATTGCGGAAGATAGTGAGAGCACCTATTATCTAGTCTACCGTATGGATGAGAAAGCTCAGCTAGGTCAGTTGCCCAATACAGGTGGGCAGAATAGCCTTATTAGCGTTTTATCAGGTGGAGCCCTGGCTTCGATTGGCCTCCTTATTTTTGTCGTATCCAAAAAGAAAGGTAAAAAGAAAGCCCTCTTGAATCTTATTTTAGTAACAGGGATGGGCAGTGGTTTGGCTTCTTCGGTTCAGGCTATTGAAAATCAGCTTTTGCTCCAGTACAATCAGGAATACCAATTAGCCCAAGGAGATAGTCTGCCTTTGCCACGTGCCTTATCGGGTTATACCTACCTAGGCTATATTAAGCAAGACAAGGACGCCAGTCTGCAAGAAACTTCTGCTAGGGATCAGAAACTTGACTATACTGTTCAACCTCATTTCCAAGCCAACGAAGGTGGAAAAAGGGCAGGAGATGAGCAGAAAGCTACCTCTCCTACAACGCCTGCTGAGAAGCCAATCCCTTCTCAAGATTCATCCAATCAAAATCCGTCTGGTCTTGCTAGTGTAGATCCTCAAGACGAAGTCTTGGCTGGTCGCGTGAACAAACCAGAGCTCCTATACAAAGACCAAGAGATTGTAACCAAACTAGACTTTTCAGAAGTGGTTCAAGAAAATCCAGAACTAGCAGAGGGAACCATTCGTGTCAAACAAGAAGGTCAAGTTGGGAAGAAGGTTGAAGTCGTTCGCATTTTCACTGTTGAAAACCAAGAAATTTCCCGAGAAGTTCTCTCGACTAAGGTAGAAGAAGCCTTGCCACGTATAGTAGAAAAAGGGACTAAGAAGGCAGTTACTCCGAGTGAAGCACCTCAGTCTGCAAAAAAAGGAGAGCCTGAGATGCAGGCTCCAATACCAGAATATACAGGCGAGCAAGCGGGAGCGATTGTAGAGGCTGAGATAGCCGAAAAACCAGAATATACTGGCACCCAAGCTGGAGCAGTCGTTGAACCCGAGCAAGTTGCTCCGCTACCTGAATATCAGGGAACGCAAGCTGGTGCCATCGTCGAGCCAGAACAAGTTGAGCCAGAGGTTGGGGGCGTCCAGTCTGGTGCTTTGGTGGAACCAGAAACGACTGACAAACCAGCCTATACAGGCGAGCAGTCTGGAGCAATCGTAGAGCCTGAACAGGTGCCACCAACACCAGAGTATACAGGAACTCAAGCGGGAGCGATTGTAGCCCCTGTGACAACCGAAAAACCAGAATATACAGACACCCAAGCAGGTGCGATTGTGGAACCAGAGACCCAGTCTTCCCTACCAGAATATACAGGCACTCAAGCAGGAGCCATCGTTGAACCGGAACAAGTCGCTCCTCTTCCAGAATATACTGGCAATACCGAGCAAGTAAAACCGGAAGCTCCGACAGAAAAACCAAAAGAAAAAGATCCAGAGAAGACGCTTGAGCTAAGAAATGTTTCGGATCTGGAGTTGTATAGTCAGACAAATGGTACTTACAAACAACATGTTTCTTTAGACAGCGTTCCAAGTAATCCAGACACTTACTTTGTCAAGGTTAAATCTTCATCATTTAAAAATGTCTATCTACCAGTTTCTTCAATAACAGCTGAAACGAAAGATGGTCAGTCAGTTTATAAAATTACAGCCAAGGCTGAGAAACTCCAGCAGGAGCAGGACAATAACTATGTCGACAATTTCACATTCTACCTAGCTAAGAAGGCTAGAGAGGAAACGACAACCTTCACTTCCTTTAGTAATCTCGTCAAAGCTATCAAGCAGAATCTCTCTGGAATTTATTATTTGGGAGCTAGCTTGAACGCCAATGAAGTAGAGTTGGGTCCTGATGAAAGGTCCTATATTAAAGGCAGGTTTAATGGTCAGTTGATCGGTGAAAAAGATGGCAAGCAGTATGCTATTTACAACTTGAAAAAGCCTCTGTTTGAAACTTTGAGTGGTGCTAGAGTAGAAAAATTGAGTCTGAAAAATGTCTCTATTTCAGGTAAAGATGACATCGGTTCACTGGCTTATGAAGCCCAGAATGGAACAAAGATTAAGCAAGTTCACGTCGATGGTGTTCTAGCCGGTGAACGTGGTATCGGTGGTTTGCTGGCTAAGGCGGAGCAATCAAGTATCACAGAGAGCAGTTTCAAGGGAAGAATTATCAACACGTATGAAACGACTGCTGCCTACAATATCGGTGGTCTGGTCGGTCATTTGACAGGAAACAGGGCTTTGCTGACGAAGTCAAAAGCGACAGTAGCCATTTCATCTAACACAAATAGTTCAGATCAGACTGTGGGTGGTCTTGCAGGTCTAGTAGATCAGGATGCACAAATCCAAGATAGCTATGCTGAAGGCGATATTAACAATGCCAAGCACTTTGGTAGAGTCGCGGGAGTAGCAGGATATTTGTGGGATCGAAAAACTAATGAGGAACAGCATGCAGGAAGATTGACTAATGTTCTCAGCGATGTCAATGTAACCAACGGAAATGCCATTACCGGTTACCACTATAATGAAATGAAGGTGACGGACACATTCAGCAGCAAGGCAAACAGAGTCTACAATGTCACCTTAGTCAAGGATGAGGTCGTCAGCAAGGAATCCTTTGAAGAAAGAGGGACAATGCTAGATGCTTCCCAAATCGAAAGCAAAAAAGCAGCCATCAATCCTCTCACTCTACCAATAGTGGAGCCCCTCTCAACAAGTGGCAAGAAGGACAGTGACTTTTCTAAGGTGGACCATTATCAAGCTAAGCGCGATTTGGCTTATAAGAACATTGAAAAATTGCTACCTTTCTACAACAAGGCAACCATCGTCAAATACGGAAATCTGGTCAATGAGAACAGTCTTTTATATCAAAAAGAACTCTTGTCAGCAGTTATGATGAAGGATAACCAAGTCATCACAGATATTGTTTCTAACAAACAGACTGCAAACAAACTCTTGCTACACTACAAGGACCATTCATCTGAAAAGCTTGATCTCCATTACCAGGATGATTTCGCCAAATTAGCGGAATATAGTCTAGGAAATACGGGTCTTCTCTATACGCCAAATCAATTCTTGTATGACCAAAGCTCTATCATCAAGCAAGTCTTACCTGACTTACAAAAGGTTGACTACCGCTCAGAAGCCATCAGAAAGACGCTCGGTATTTCTCCAAACGTTAAGCAGACTGAGCTCTATCTAGAAGACCAGTTCACTAAAACCAAGGAACAACTGGAAGACAGTTTGAAAAAACTCTTGTCAGCGGATGCTGGACTGGCTGGTGATAACCAAGTTACCAGAGGCTATCTTGTAGATAAAATCAAACGCAACAAAGAAGCCTTGCTACTTGGTTTGACCTATCTAGAACGTTGGTATAACTTCAGCTATGGTCAAGTAAACGTCAAAGACCTTGTTCTGTACCATTTGGACTTCTTTGGTAAGGGAAATGCTTCACCACTAGATGCCCTGATTGAGTTGGGTAAATCTGGCTTTAACAACCTTCTAGCTAAGAACAATGTCGATACTTATGGTATCAGTCTTGCCAACCATCATGGAACAAAAGATTTGTTTAGCACGTTGGAACATTACCGAAAAGTCTTTCTACCAGAGAAAAGCAACAATGACTGGTTTAAATCAGAGACTAAGGCTTATATCGTTGAAGAAAAATCCACTATCGAAGAGGTGAAAGCGAAACAAGGACAAGCTGGCACCAAGTATTCTATCGGTGTCTATGACCGCATCACTAGTGCCACATGGAAATACCGCAATATGGTTTTGCCTCTCTTAACATTGCCAGAGAAATCAGTCTTTGTCATCTCAACCATGTCTAGTCTAGGATTTGGAGCTTATGATCGCTACCGCAATAGTGAGCATAAAGAGGGCAAGGCTCTCAATGATTTTGTAGAAGAAAATGCGCGTGAAACAGCCAAACGCCAGCGAGATCACTACGATTATTGGTATCGCATTTTAGATGAACAATCACGTGAAAAACTCTATCGCACCATCTTGCTTTATGATGCTTATAAGTTCGGTGATGACACAACCTCTGGAAAAGCTACAGTAGAGGCTAAGTTTGATAGTTCCAATCCAGCCATGAAAAACTTCTTTGGCCCAGTTGGCAATAAGGTAGTTCACAACCAGCATGGAGCCTACGCTACAGGGGATGGCGTCTACTATATGTCTTACCGTATGCTGGACAAGGATGGAGCCATTACATATACCCATGAGATGACCCATGATTCGGATCAGGATATCTACCTTGGCGGCTATGGTCGAAGAAGTGGCTTGGGACCAGAGTTCTTTGCAAAAGGTTTATTGCAAGCCCCTGACCAACCAAGTGACGCAACCATTACCATCAATTCTATCTTGAGACACTCAAAATCAGATAGTACAGAGGGCTCCCGTCTGCAAGTCTTGGATCCGACAGAGAGATTCCAAAACGCATCAGATCTTCAGAGCTATGTCCACAACATGTTTGACCTCATCTACATGTTGGAATATCTCGAAGGACAATCAATCGTCAACAAACTGAATGTTTACCAGAAAATGGCGGCTCTCAGAAAAATTGAGAACAAGTATGTGAAAGATCCAGCAGATGGAAATGAGGTTTACGCCACTAATGTAGTCAAAGAATTGACAGAAGCAGAGGCCCAAAACTTGAATAGTTTTGAAAGTTTGATTGACCATAACATCTTGTCAGCTCGTGAGTACCAGACTGGCGACTATGAACGAAATGGCTACTATACAATTAAACTCTTTGCCCCAATCTTTTCAGCTCTCAGCAGTGAGAAAGGCACGCCAGGGGACCTTATGGGACGTCGGATCGCTTACGAACTTTTGGCTGCCAAAGGCTTTAAGGATGGAATGGTACCTTATATCTCCAACCAATACGAAGAAATTGCCAAACAAAAAGGTAAAACCATCAATCTCTATGGTAAAACACGAGGATTGGTGACAGATGATCTTGTATTGGACAAGGTGTTTGAAGGCAAGTATGCATCTTGGGCGGATTTCAAGAAAGCCATGTACCAAGAACGTGTGGATCAGTTTAAAAACTTGAAACAAGTGACCTTTAAAGTTCCGACAAAACCATGGCCAAACTATACGACAGAGACCATCAATCAAGTGACTGAATTGCAAGCCCTCATGGACCAAGCTGTGCTACAGGATGCAGTGGCTCCTCGTTGGAGTGACTATAAGCCAGAGATTGACAGTGCCGTTCATAAGTTGAAGAGAGCAATCTTTAAGGCTTATCTTGACCAAACAAACGACTTCAGAACCTCTATTTTTAAGAAATAAGGGTTAGAAAATGAAAAGGGAGGATCGACAGATCTTCTCTTTTTATGTTCAGATGTCTGAAAGCAGGTAGGCGATTTGTTTGTGACGGAGAAGGTCTTTTGTTTCTGGAGCAAATATGGTAGAATGATAGCTACGATAGAAGGAGGTTTTTATGGAGAGAGATAGATTGGTTCGACTCAATTGGAGACTGGGCATGGTGGCAGGAGTGACCTTACTTTTGGGACCTGTCCTACGATTTTTGCTATCCTATACTGGGGCCATCATCTATAAAGATCCTTCAAAAATGCTGGTTATCACGGTTGCCTTTTCCCTGCTCCTGACATTTTTTAAGATTTTGATGATTGCATTAGGAACCTTTATGCTAATCTATTTCGAAGAGGATCAACAACTTCGAATGCTGCCATCTGTTTTATTTATCATTGGTGGCGTGCTGGGATTTCTTTCAGCGACTGAGTGGATAGGAGGATTTCTAATCATTAAAGGCGCTGTTTCTTTTTCTAAATTTTTGAAAGAGGTCCGTGGCCTTGTCTGATAGTCTAGTGAAACAATCCGTTGGAGGGTTGTTTTTTTATTTAAAGAATTATCTGGCGAAAGAATATGTTAGCAAAATGCTTTTTTATAAGAAAACATGATGTAATACAACTTGAAAAAATAAGAGGAGAATATTATGAAATAATCTTTCATTACATCGTATTTAACATTCTATTTAAAAGCTTCCATTACTTTAGAGGGAGTCTTTATAAAAACTTCTAACCCTAATACTATTTTAAAAGTTATCCCACTGGGTTCTCAAAATAAAACAATTCCTGTTGATCAAGTTGCAAGTGTAGATAGTTCATTTCGTCTTGATTTCAAATCATTTGCTTGGGGTATCATTTTCGCTCTTATTGGCCTTTCAATGATGCAAAATTCATTTATCGGAGGATTGATATTAGCGGCTTATGATGTATTAACAGTGCTAAGCGCTTTTCAGACTCTACTAGTTTTGCATCTTACTTCTGGTGGAACACATGTTGTCAGTGTGGTAGTATTTGAAAAAGCTAATCTTGAAAATTGCAAAGAAACAATTGAAGGTCTAATTCATAATCGTTACAATGATACTAATGTAACTAAGAATACTGATCGTATAATTGATGCTTTAAATAACAAATAATTGCAATCGTTTCTTGATTGAATATCGCGAAATAATAATAACTAGATGAGAGGACACTGTTCTCTCTTTTTAGTTGATTTTAACTAGCTTTTTTATGAAAAATTGTGTAAAATAGAATAGATAAACGAGGGAAACCTCGAAAAATAAAAGGAGAATCCATCTAATGGTAAAATTGGTTTTTGCTCGCCACGGTGAGTCTGAATGGAACAAAGCTAACCTTTTCACTGGTTGGGCTGATGTTGATTTGTCTGAAAAAGGTACACAACAAGCGATTGACGCTGGTAAATTGATCAAAGAAGCTGGTATCGAATTTGACCAAGCTTACACTTCAGTATTGAAACGTGCAATCAAAACAACAAACTTGGCTCTTGAAGCTTCTGACCAATTGTGGGTTCCAGTTGAAAAATCATGGCGCTTGAACGAACGTCACTACGGTGGTTTGACTGGTAAAAACAAAGCTGAAGCTGCGGAACAATTTGGTGATGAGCAAGTTCACATCTGGCGTCGTTCATACGATGTATTGCCTCCAAACATGGATCGTGATGATGAGCATTCAGCACACACTGACCGTCGTTACGCTTCACTTGACGACTCAGTTATCCCAGATGCTGAAAACTTGAAAGTGACTTTGGAACGTGCCCTTCCATTCTGGGAAGACAAAATCGCTCCAGCACTTAAAGATGGTAAAAACGTATTCGTAGGAGCTCACGGTAACTCAATCCGTGCCCTTGTAAAACACATCAAACGCTTGTCAGATGATGAAATCATGGACGTGGAAATCCCTAACTTCCCACCATTGGTATTCGAATTTGACGAAAAATTGAATGTAGTTTCTGAATACTACCTTGGAAAATAATTTATAAACAGAAAGCCTAGGATTCCTAGGCTTTTTTGTATCTAAGTTAAAAAAAGGCAATTTAGCTAATTGAAAAAGTATAAAATGAGAGGAAGCAGTTTATACTGTAGTGGGGTGGATGAATTAATCTTCTTTTGATGCGTAGCGCCAATGTTCGTAGTTATAGGTTGATAAGATTATATCCGTGATTTCTTCCGGTTCTTCTTGAGCTCCTACAGCAATCCAAAGAGAAATAATCCCTTCAATACTTGATAAGAAGATTTCCAAAGCGTATTTGTGAGGAATTTGGAAGTTTTCTGATAAGAAATGACGAGTCGTTTCTTTTTTATTTTCAGTTAGAATAATGCTACTTAGAAATTCACGAATTGCACCACGAAAGTCTATGTAATGACTTTGGGACAAGGCGTTAATAAGGCGTTCGTTCGAACGTAATATATAGAAGTTGGCTAACATAAACTTTCTAGGCGATTCTCTTTCTTTTTCTAAAAAAATGTAGAGCTGGGAAATAATTTCACTTTTAAAACTGTCAATCATTTGATATTTGTCTTCATAGTGTAGATAGAAAGTTCCCCTATTAATTCCTGCCCGTTTACAGAGCTTACTAATTGATATATTTTCAAATTTATCCTCTGATAGCAGCTGAATCAAAGCTTCTTTGATGTCTTCCTTAGTAGTAGTTTTTCGTTTCTGAACCATTTTATCTTCCTTTTTATTAAATCAACACTTTGTTGATTTTTGATTATTGCTTTTTGACTTAGCCCATTATATAATATTTGTGATTTAGAATCAACATCTTGTTGATTTAAGAAAACGAGCTTTGAAAAGGAGATAAACGATATGGCTTATATTGAAATGAAACACAGCTACAAGCGTTACCAGGTTGGGGATACGGAGATTGTGGCTAATCGTGATGTGAATTTTGAAATTGAAAAGGGGGAGCTGGTCATTATCCTTGGTGCTTCTGGTGCTGGAAAATCAACGGTTCTCAATCTCCTAGGAGGTATGGATACCAATGATGAGGGAGAGATTTGGATTGATGGTGCCAATATTGCCAACTATAGTTCGCACCAACGAACAAACTATCGTCGTGAAGATGTAGGCTTTGTTTTTCAATTTTACAATCTGGTCTCCAATCTGACAGCCAAGGAAAATGTGGAATTGGCCTCAGAAATCGTGACAGATGCCTTGGATCCAGAGCAGGTTTTGACAGATGTAGGGCTAGGTCATCGCCTCAATAACTTTCCAGCCCAGCTTTCTGGAGGGGAGCAACAGCGAGTCTCCATTGCACGCGCTGTAGCTAAGAATCCTAAAATTCTCCTTTGTGATGAACCGACAGGTGCCTTGGATTACCAGACAGGGAAGCAAGTCTTGAAAATTCTCCAAGACATGTCTCGTCAAAAAGGAGCAACGGTGATTATCGTGACCCACAATGGTGCGCTAGCTCCTATTGCAGATCGCGTGATTCATATGCGCGATGCTACAGTTATGAACATGACGATCAATGAGCATCCACAGGATATCGATATATTGGAGTATTAGCATGAAAAAAACATATCGGAAAGACCTATTTCAGTCAGTGACGACTTCAAAGGGACGCTTTGTTTCTATCTTGACCTTGATGATGCTGGGTTCTTTAGCCCTAGTAGGTCTTAAAGTAGCCAGTCCAAACATGGAACGCACGGCAGGGGATTATCTCCGTAAAGCCAATACCCTGGATCTGGCCGTAATAGCTGATTATGGCTTGGACAAAGAAGACCAAGACGAACTAAAGACCCTTCAAGGAGCAAGTGTTGAGTTTGGCTATATGGCAGACCTAACCGTTGAAAATGGTGAGGAAGCAGTTCGACTTTATTCCAAACCAGAGAGCATTTCAACCTTTCAAGTGACAGAAGGGCGACTGCCAGAAGCTGATGAGGAAATTGCCTTAGCTGATTTCTGGAAAGACCGCTATCAGATTGGGCAGACCATTACCTTTACTAAGAAAGAAGAAAAGTCCATCGTAAAATCCCAAACTTTTACAATTACTGGATTTGTTGAGTCGGGTGAGATTCTTTCTAAAGAAGATTTAGGAAGTGCTAGTAGTGGAAATGGCAACCTGACTGGCTATGGAGTAATTTTACCCAGTCAGTTTGACTCAGATGTTTATAGTATTGCGCGTGTGCGCTATGATGATTTAAAAAACCTGGATGCTTTTTCATCAGACTATAGGACCAAACGAACCCAACATCAGGAAGAGTTGCAAGATTTGCTAGCCGATAATGGTCAAAAAAGATTGGCAGGTATCAAAGTAAATGGGCAAAAGAGCTTGGAAGAGGGGAAAGAACAGCTCCAAACTGCTGAAAGCAACTTTCAAAATGGCAAGAGTCAGTTAGAGCAGGCCGAAAGTCGCTTGAAAACGCAAGAAGAACAAGCGACCGCTTTACCAGAACCGCAAAAGAGTCAAATCAAGGGACATCTGACAAAAGCTAAGGAAGAACTGGCGACTAAAAAAGAAAAACTGGCTCAGACAGAGAGTGATCTAACTAAGGAAAAAGAGAAGCTTGAACAGCGTCAGAAAGAGCTTGATGAACTGGCAGAGCCGAAATACCACGTATACAATCGCCAAACCATACCAGGCGGACAAGGTTACCTCATGTACAGCAATGTATCAACAAGTATCCGTTCTATCGGCAATATTTTCCCAGTGGTGCTATATATGGTCGCTGCGATGGTGACCTTTACAACGATGACTCGCTTTGTAGACGAAGAGCGCACCAATGCAGGCATTTTCAAGGCCTTGGGTTACCGCAACCGAGATATTGTTGCCAAGTTTGTCCTCTATGGTTTTCTTGCAGGAACTGTGGGAACCCTTATAGGAACACTTCTTGGACATTATCTTCTTGCAGGGGTGATTTCAGATGTTATAACAGCTGGGATGGTTGTTGGAAAAAGTCACGAGTATTTCTATTGGTCTTATAGTCTCCTTGCCCTAGCTTTAAGTTGGGTATCCAGCGTTTTGCCGGCTTATCTGGTAGCGCGGAGGGAATTACACGATGAAGCAGCCCAACTTTTGCTTCCCAAACCTCCCGTTAAAGGATCAAAGATTTTGATGGAACGGTTGAGCTTTATATGGAGTCGTTTGAGCTTCACTCATAAGATTACAGCGCGAAATATTTTCCGTTATAAGCAACGGATGTTGATGACCATTTTTGGAGTTGCAGGTTCGATGGCTCTCTTATTTGCCGGTCTTGGCATTCAGTCTTCTGTAGGAGGAGTTTCCGAGCGCCAATTTGAACAAATCCAGCAATACCAGATGATTGTAGCAGAAAAGAGCAGTGCCAGTGAGCAAGAAAAAGCAGATTTAGAAAGTGCCTTGCAAGCTGAATCGATCCATGCTTATCAAAAGATTTACTCTAAAACCATTGAAAAAGATTTCAAAGGAAAAGCAGGACTTCAGACTATCACCATAATGGTCACAAGAAGAGAAGACTTCAAGCCTTTTATCGCATTACAGGAAAATGGGCAAGAGGTGGAGTTCACTGATGGAGCGGTCGTGAGTCAAAAACTAGCTCAACTAGCAGATGTTAATGTTGGAGATAAGCTAGAGCTTGATGGGAAAGAAATCAAGGTCTCGGCGATTTCTGAAAACTACGTTGGACACTTTGTTTATCTCAACCGAGCGACGTATGAACAAGTCTACGGCACCAGTCCGAAAGACAATACCTACCTAGTGAAATTAAAAGAGCCGACACCATCCAATACGGAGAAAGAAGCTGCTGTCTTTATGAAAAAAGCTGCTGTTTCTGGGGTGGTCCAAAATGCAACGGCTATCCACCTCTTTGAATCTGTAGCCAATTCTCTCAATAAAACCATGGCAATCCTTGTCCTTGTTTCCGTCTTACTAGCCATTGTCATTCTTTACAATCTCACCAATATCAATGTGGAAGAACGTATCCGCGAACTTTCCACTATCAAGGTTCTCGGTTTCCACAATAAAGAAGTGACCCTCTATATCTACCGCGAGACCATAGTGCTATCCCTTGTGGGGATTGTTCTCGGTTTGGTAGCAGGCTACTATTTACATCAATTTTTGATACAAATGATTTCACCTGCCACCATACTTTTTTATCCACGAGTCAGCTGGGAAGTCTATGCTCTTCCAATCGTCGCAGTGACTGTAATCTTAGCCTTACTGGGCATCTTTGTCAATCACCACTTGAGAAAGGTGGATATGCTTGAAGCCCTGAAATCAGTAGAGTAATTCAAGGTTTTAAACAGTAAATCAGTTGACAAAGTCTCTGCTTCTTGGTAGAATAAGAATTGTCGTAAAGACAAATAACTTCTTCTTGGTTGCAGGCATGCCAACCTGTCACTCGGATGAAGCCAAATAAAAAGGAGAAACATCATGGCAATCTCAAAAGAGAAAAAAAATGAAATCATCGCACAATATGCACGTCACGAAGGTGATACAGGTTCAGTAGAGGTTCAAGTTGCTGTCCTTACTTGGGAAATCAACCACCTTAACGAACACATCAAACAACACAAAAAAGACCACGCTACTTACCGTGGATTGATGAAGAAAATCGGTCGCCGTCGTAACTTGCTTGCATACTTGCGTAAAAACGACGTTAACCGTTACCGTGAGTTGATCAACTCTCTAGGACTTCGTCGCTAATCTTGCGTCTAAAACGTTTCTATACTTCGTTGGCTTCGCCTCGATGTACCATCAGTACAATCTTCGGCTTGTCGCCTAGTCTATAAACGTTTTATCCAGCAAGAATAAAGCTCTCTGATTTCAGAGGGCTTTTTATGTTGTCACCTTACCTCGATATACTCAAGTATAATCTTCGGTTACGGTTCCTAGCACTGTAAGGTAAAATAAACCAGATCATCTCCCTTCGGGGAGATTTTTTGTTTCACTAACATTTTCGTACAATCTTCGGCTTGTCGCCTAGTTTATAAACGTTTTATCCAGCAAGAATTATGATGCTAAGGGCGTTAAAAAATCGTATGAAAATAGGGAAACGACACAGTGTTTGATGAACGCAAGGAGTTTCATCTTTTTCACTAGGATTCTGGCTCTAGTTCAAATCAGCTCTCTGATTTCAGAGGGCTTTTTCTATATATGCTTCTATCCTTGTTCATCTAATAGAAATATGGTATACTTTTCATGAGAATTTTCTAAATTTTTAAGATTCTATCAAAGGAGATTTGCATGCTTTCCAAATTTTCTGGAAGCCGACGGGACCTGCAATTTGTGTTGTTTTTGGTTATTTTACTAAGTGTTTTAGGGATTTCGCTCTTTCTAGCTGTTTCTATGGGGTCTGTTGCGATTGATCTAGGAGATACCTATCGGATTATTTTGAGCAGGTTGGGTTTTCCTCTTGAGATAGGAGAGGTTTCCAAGTCTACTCTTGCCATTGTATGGAACATGAGATTCCCCCGAGTATTGTTAGGTCTGATAGTAGGGGCTGGTCTTTCTATGTGTGGCAGCGTGATGCAGTCTACAGTGAACAATCCTATTGCTGAGCCCTATGTCTTAGGAATTTCTGCGGGAGCAACTCTAGGGGCAACTTTGAGCATCATTCTTGGTTTAAAATTAGTGATTAGCATTGGAGCTTTTCTTGGAGCTATTTTGGCAACCATTGCTGTCCTCATCATTGCCTCTATGCAGGGCAGGATGACGACTTCTAGTCTGATCTTATCAGGAACGGTGGTCAATGCTCTCTTTCTGGCATTTTCCAACTTTATTATCTCAGTTGGCGCTAATGCGGACAGTGTGATGACCATTAAGTTTTGGACCATGGGTTCGCTTGCAGGGACTACTTGGTCTGACTTAGTCCTGCCAACTATAGTAGTAGGATTGGCCTTTCTATTTTTCGCTACTCAGTATCGTGTTTTTAATGCGATGATGATGGGAGATGAGGCTGCTTTAACTTTGGGAATTCCCTTACGCTTCTATTGGTATCTTTACGTGACCGTGGTGGCTGTGCTGACAGCTGTCTTAGTGGCAACTTGTGGGATTATTGGATTTGTCGGTCTGATTACTCCTCACTTAGCTCGAGGGTTAGTAGGAACGAATTACAGGAGGCTTTTTCCTATTGCTACCTTACTGGGTGCCCTCTTTGTGGTCTGGGCAGATGTACTCTCCCGTATCATCATTCCAAACGCAGAGCTTCCTATTGGTATTTTCACAGCCTTAGTAGGTGCTCCTTTCTTTATCTACATTGTTGGAGCTAGGCGAAGGGAGGTGAGGGTCTGATATGGACTTGATTTGTCAGGATGTTCACTTTGGACTAGGAGAGAAAAAAATCCTCAAAGGAGTTTCTCTTAAGGTTGAAGGGCATCAATTTCATACGATACTAGGACCAAATGGAAGCGGGAAAACCAGTCTGCTTAAACTCCTCTATCGTCAGGAAAAGGCGGACAAAGGCTTGATAAGCCTAGATGGAAAGCCGCTGGAGCATTGGTCACTCAAAGAAACAGCTAAGCAAATGGCGGTCGTCACCCAGTTTAATCAATTGCAGTTTGATTGTACAGTTAAGGAAATTGTCTTGCTGGGAAGAACTCCCCACCTGTCTTTTTTACAGAAGGAAAGGGAAAGGGATTATAGGCTCGTTCAAGATGCCCTCGATAAGGTGGATATGCTCGAGAAGAAAACTCGTCTCTATTCGTCTCTTTCAGGGGGGGAGAAACAGCGAGTCTTATTAGCACGCGCCTTGGCGCAAGAACCGACTCTCTTGCTCCTGGATGAACCTACCAATCACCTGGATATCAAGTACCAGTTAGACTTGCTGGCCATTGTGAAGAATCTCAAGGTCAATGTTCTAGCTGTCCTACATGATATTCAACTTGCTTGTCGCTATTCGGATTATCTCTATCTGATGAAAGAGGGGGAAATCCTTTACCAAGGGACTCCAAAGGAGACCATCACCCCTGAGTCATTACAAACTGTATATGGAGTTCAAAGTCAGGTGACTTGGACCGAGGATCAGCAAGCTATGATTCACTATTTATAAGAATGAAAAGGAAAATAAGATGAAAAAAACACTAAGCATTTTACTCGTAACAGTAGCTACCTTAACCATGGCAGCTTGTGGCAACACTACTACAGAAAAAGCTACCACGCAGTCTAGCACAGAAACAAGTCAAAAGGCCAGCACAGAGACGACTTATCCGTTAACGGTTAAAACCTATGATGTTAAGGGAAATGAAGTCGAACAAGTCTTTGACAAGGCACCTGAAAAAGTTATCACCAACAATCTTTCAACCACTGAAATCTTATTGGAGCTAGGCTTGAAGGATAAAATTGCTGGCATGCTCAACCCTGACAATGCTGTGACGGACAAATACAAGGACGCGATTGCGACGATTCCTCAAATTGGGGACAAAAAAACAGTCTCACAAGAAACAGTCCTTTCTTATGAACCAGATGCGGTGATGGGTCGAAACATGATGTTTTCTGAAAAATCCTTGGGAACAGTTAGCACTTGGAATGAAAATAAAATCCCAGTCTATACACAAAAAGCTTCTCTCTCAACGATTCAGCAAGATTTGGGAAATATCGTAGAAGATGTCAAAAATCTTGGAATGATTTTCAATGTTCAGGACAAGGCCAATGAATACGCAGCCCAATTACAAGCTAAAATTGACGCTGTTAAGAAAGCAAACCCAGCAAGCCAAGGTGAAAAGAAAAAGGCTTTGATTATGGTTGCTTATAATGACGAAACCTTTGGTGCCTACAAGTCTGCTTTGCAAGAAAGCTTGTTGAATCAACTTGGTTATACAAATGTTGCAACGGGAACATCAGGTTTGACCTTGGAAAATCTCGTGTCAATGGATCCTGAGTTGATTATCTATGTAACCAGCGACCGCAATAAAAAATTGGATGCCAACGCAGTAGAGTTGATGAAAGCAAATGAAGTTTTGGAAAACGTTCCTGCAATTAAGAATCAAAAAATCATGACCATTTCTTACGATGAGTTAATGGATTATGGCCCAGCAGTGATTGATTCCCTTGAGAAAATCAATGACTTTATCAATAAATAATGAGTTTGATTGGGAAGGGATCCAAGTTAGGATCAGCCTTCCTTCGGCCTATGATCCCAACCAAACCTATCCAGCTATTCTCTTGAATGATGGAAACTTGGATTTCCTCTCTTCCCTTTCAGAATCTGTAATTTTAGTTGGTTTGACCTCTAAAAATCGCCTAAACGACTACACTCCCTGGAAGGCAGCTGCTCTGAGAGAGGGAGCTCCAGATTTTGGCGGTCAGGCAAATGCCTATCATGGTCATTTATTTGGAGGTCTTTTAGACAAGCTGCAGTCGCTTTATCGCCTGGACGAAGATCGCCTTGCCTATGGAGGATACTCATTAGGTGGACTGACGGCAGTCTACAGTCTATTCAGCTTTGACAAGGTCTCCTGTATCTTCTCGATCTGCGCTTCCTTTTGGTATCCTGATTTTGTGACTTATTGCAAGGAAGAAAAGGTGAAAAATTTGGACTGTTTACTGTATTTACAGAATGGTCAAACAGAAGGAGCCCTTCATACCAATCGCTTGGCTCAAGCACCAGCCTATGCTGAGCAAATCCATACCAGTCTTCAGCAACGCTATCCGACTGGTCAGTTTGTCTTTGATCCTTATGGGCATCATGAGCAAGTGGCTGAGCGATTTCTAGCCTTTTCCAACTGGTTGGCTCAAAAATGGAAAATTGCATAAAAGAATTATCCCTTGGCAAAAGCCAAGGGATAATTGTATTTTTTAACCAAGAGCCTCTCTCTTCTTATCTGGATTCCAGATAAAGCTTGCAATGAAGGTAAAGATAATTGTTAGGATACCAACAACCACAGCAAGGATGAGGGCAGGGATTCGGACAAACCACCAGAGTGGGTTTGGTTTTTTATCATTGTGCCATTGCTTGGTTTCTTCGTCCAAACGTTGGAATTCTGCTTGGATACGGTCTGCAACCATTTCGATTCCTTCATCATTCATTTTCTTGATATCTGAGATATCGATAGGATTTCCAAAGTTCATATCCACACGTTCACGGCTGACTAAGCCTTTCAAGGTCATGGGACCGGTATAGGTAACAGGCATGATGCGAACCTTAGCCATTTTGGCAATCAAGGCAACTCCACCCTTGACATCATTTGAGTGACGGCTCCCACTTGGAAACATGATGAGAGAGCGGTCGCTTTTTTTGAGGACGTTGATAGGGTACTTGATGGCAGAGGCATTAGGTTTTTCTCGGTCGATAGGAAAGGCGCCACACATACGGATCCACCAGCCAAAGATACGGTTGTTAAACAGCTCTTTTTTGGCCATAAAGATGAACTGTTTTGGCTTGGTCGCAAAGGCCATGTAAACAGGATCCCACCAGGTACGGTGAGGTGCGACGAGGATATAGTTTTCGTCCCGGCTAGGGATTTTATCAGTATTGTGATAGTGGGCATTGCCATTGATGGACCACAAGATCAGCATGACTAGTCCACGCAAATAAGTATAAAACATGAGATCTCCTTCGATTGTATTGCTTTTATTATTATACCTTATCAAAAGACTGCTGGCAAACTTTTTCAGTTATCAGCCAACAGTTTTAGATGGGATTAGAATTCTTTAAAAAAAAATGATATGATAGAATTTATGGATAAAAATAAGATTATGGGATTAACCCAAAGAGAAGTCAAGGAAAGACAGGCTCAAGGTTTGGTCAATGACTTTACCGCTTCAGCCAGTACCAGTACTTGGCAAATCATCAAACGAAATGTTTTTACACTTTTTAACGCATTAAACTTTGTTATTGCCCTAGCGCTTGCCTTTGTACAGGCTTGGAGCAATCTGGTCTTCTTTGCCGTTATCTGCTTTAACGCTTTTTCTGGGATTGTGACCGAGCTGCGGGCTAAACACATGGTGGACAAGCTCAATCTCATGACCAAGGAAAAAGTTAAAACCATTCGTGAGGGTCAAGAAGTTGCTCTCGATCCAGAAGAGTTGGTTCTAGGAGATGTCATTCGTCTGTCTGCTGGAGAGCAAATCCCTAGTGATGCTCTGGTTCTGGAAGGATTTGCGGAAGTCAATGAAGCTATGTTGACGGGTGAGAGTGATTTGGTGCAAAAAGAAGTGGATGCCTTGCTTTTATCAGGGAGTTTCCTAGCCAGTGGCGCAGTTTTGGCTCAAGTTCACCATGTCGGGGCAGACAACTATGCTTCCAAACTCATGCTGGAAGCTAAGACAGTGAAACCGATCAACTCCCGTATCATGAAATCGCTAGACAAGCTAGCTGGTTTTACTGGAAAGATTATCATTCCCTTTGGTCTAGCTCTCCTGCTAGAAGCCTTGATGTTAAAGGGCTTGCCCCTCAAGTCATCCGTTGTAAATTCGTCGACAGCCCTTTTGGGAATGTTACCCAAGGGAATTGCCCTTTTGACCATTACTTCGCTCTTGACTGCGGTGATTAAGCTGGGCTTGAAAAAGGTTTTAGTGCAGGAGATGTACTCTGTCGAGACCTTGGCGCGCGTGGATATGCTCTGTCTGGACAAGACGGGCACTATCACCCAAGGAAAGATGCAGGTGGAGGCTGTTCTTCCTCTGACGGAAACTTATGGTGATGAGGCTATTGCCAGCATTTTGACTAGCTATATCGCTCATAGTGAGGATAAAAATCCAACAGCTCAAGCCATTCGTCAGCGTTTTGTGGGAGAAATAGCCTATCGCATGCTTTCGAATCTTCCCTTCTCTAGCGACCGCAAGTGGGGGGCTATGGAGTTAGAAGGGCTAGGAACGGTTTTCTTAGGTGCGCCTGAGATGTTGCTGGACTCTGAAGTCCCAGAAGCCAGAGAGGCCTTGGAGAGAGGTTCTCGTGTCTTGGTCTTGGCTCTCAGTCACGAAAAACTAGAACACCACAAACCACAAAAACCATCTGATATTCAAGCCTTGGCACTGCTGGAGATCTTGGATCCCATTCGAGAAGGAGCAGCTGAGACACTGGACTCCAGCATTGCCCAGAAGGCTGGCTTTGCAGACTATCACAGCTATGTTGATTGCTCAAAAATTACCGATGAGGAATTGATTGCCATGGCTGAGGGAACAGCAATTTTTGGTCGTGTTTCCCCTCATCAAAAGAAACTCATCATCCAAACGCTGAAAAAAGCGGGGCATACAACGGCTATGACAGGGGACGGTGTCAATGATATTCTGGCCCTTCGTGAAGCAGACTGTTCGATCGTAATGGCTGAAGGGGATCCGGCGACTCGTCAGATTGCCAATCTGGTCCTCTTGAACTCAGACTTCAATGATGTTCCTGAGATTCTCTTTGAAGGTCGTCGTGTGGTCAATAACATTGCCCATATTGCACCGATTTTCTTGATTAAGACGATTTATTCCTTCTTGCTCGCGGTGATTTGTATTGCTAGTGTTTTACTAGGGCGGTCTGAATGGATCTTGATTTTCCCCTTCATTCCAATCCAGATTACCATGATTGACCAATTCGTGGAAGGTTTCCCGCCATTCGTTCTGACTTTTGAGCGAAATATCAAGCCTGTTGAGCCAAACTTCCTCAGAAGATCCATGCTTCGTGCCCTACCAAGTGCCCTCATGGTCGTGTTCAGCGTTCTTTTTGTGAAAATATTTGGAGCGAGTCAAGGCTGGTCTGAGTTAGAAATCTCAACCCTACTCTATTATCTCTTGGGGTCAATTGGTTTCTTATCCGTATTTAGAGCCTGCATGCCATTTACCCTCTGGCGTGTCCTCTTGATTGTCTGGTCAGTAGGAGGCTTCCTAGCCACAGCTCTTTTCCCAATGATCCAAAAGTTGCTTGAAATTTCAACCTTAACTGGACAAACATTCCCTGTTTACCTTGTCATGATGGCTGTCTTTACTGTGATATTTATCTTAACAAGTCGTTACCAATCCAGAAAATAAAGAAAGACTGCAATCTGTGTATTGCGGTCTTTTTAGGTGCAAGATTGCTAGCTGAAATATGGTATAATAAGAGGTAACAGAGTTTTGGAAAGTGAGAGAAGATGATTTCAAAGAGATTAGAATTGGTAGCGTCCTTTGTGCCCCAAGGTGCTGTGTTACTTGATGTGGGGAGTGACCATGCTTATCTGCCTATCGAGTTGGTCGAGAGAGGCCAAATCAAAAGCGCCATTGCAGGGGAGGTGGTGGAAGGCCCCTACCAGTCAGCGGTGAAAAATGTTGAAAGTCACAATCTAAAGGAGAGAATCCAAGTTCGTTTAGCCAATGGCTTGGCAGCCTTTGAAGAGGTAGACCAAGTCTCTGTTATCACCATTGCTGGTATGGGTGGCCGTTTGATTGCTACCATATTGGAAGAAGGATTGGATAAACTTGCGAGTGTAGAACGTTTAATCCTCCAACCCAATAATCGTGAAGACGACTTGCGCATCTGGCTACAAGAGCACGGTTTCCAGATTGTAGCAGAAAGCATCTTAGAAGAGGCTAGCAAGTTTTATGAAATTCTAGTGGTGGAAGCTGGACAAATGAAGCTATCAGCCAGTGATGTCCGTTTTGGACCTATCTTGTCCAAAGAAGTCAGCCCAGTCTTTGTCCAAAAATGGCAAAAAGAAGCTGCTAAGTTAGAATTAGCCCTTGATCAAATTCCAGAAAAAAATATGGAAGAACGTCAAGTTTTAGTAGATAAAATTCAAGCCATCAAGGAGGTGCTCCATGCTAGCAAGTGAAGTCATTAAACGCTATGAAGCCTTTTGCCCTCAAGAATTTTCCATGGAGGGAGACAGTCGTGGCCTGCAAATCGGTACTCTAGACAAGGAGACCCAAAGTGTCATGGTGGCTCTCGATATTCGTGAAGAAACGGTGGCTGAAGCCATTGAAAAGGGTGTAGACTTGATTATTGTCAAGCACGCGCCAATCTTTCGTCCTATCAAGGACTTGGTAGCCAGCCGTCCGCAAAATCAGATTTACATCGACATTATCAAGCATGACATCGCCGTTTATGTCAGTCATACTAATATTGACATCGTTGAGAATGGCCTCAATGACTGGTTCTGCCAGATGCTAGGCATTGAGGAGACGACTTATCTCCAGGAAACAGGCCCAGAACGTGGGATTGGGCGTGTTGGTGACGTTCAACCTCAGACATTTGGAGAATTGGCCCAGCATGTCAAACAAGTCTTTGGTCTAGATAGTCTTCGAATGGTTCATTATCAAGAGAGTGATTTGCAGACGCCTATTTCAAGAGTAGCCATCTGTGGTGGTAGTGGTCAATCTTTCTATAAGGATGCTTTAGCTAAGGGAGCAGATGTCTATATCACTGGCGATATCTATTACCACACAGCTCAGGATATGCTGTCTGATGGCTTGTTGGCGCTGGACCCGGGCCACTATATCGAAATTCTTTTTGTCGAAAAAATTGCAACACTTCTTGCCCAATGGAAGGCAGAAAAGGATTGGACCATTGATATCATACCTAGCCAAGCATCGACCAATCCTTTCCACCATATCTAGTTAGGAAGTGAAGACAATGAAAAAAGTTGCCATTATCGGAGCAGGGATTGTGGGGGCGATAGCTGCCTACTACCTCTCGAAAGAAAGTGATCTAGAGGTGACCGTTTTTGACCATGGTCAGGGTCAGGCAACCAAGGCAGCAGCGGGAATTATCAGTCCTTGGTTTTCCAAACGTCGCAATAAAGCCTGGTATAAGATGGCGCGCTTGGGGGCTGACTTTTATGTGGATTTGTTGGCTGATTTAGAAAAGTCTGGTCAGGAAATTGACTTTTATCAGCGTTCGGGAGTTTTTCTCTTGAAAAAGGATGAATCCAAGTTAGAAGAACTCTATGAACTAGCACTCCAGCGTAGGGAAGAATCTCCCTTGATAGGTCAATTAGCCATTTTAGACCAAGCATCTGCAAATGAATTATTCCCTGGTTTGCAGGGATTTGACAGCCTGCTCTATGCTTCTGGTGGGGCACGGGTGGATGGCCACCTATTAGTGACTCGTTTGCTAGAAGCCAGTCAAGTCAAGCTGGTCAAAGAAAAAGTGAGTCTGACACCTTTAGCAACTGGCTATCAGATTGGCGAAGAGGTGTTTGATCAGCTTATTCTAGCGACGGGAGCTTGGTTGGGGGACATTTTGGAACCTTTAGGATATGAGGTAGATGTTCGTCCCCAAAAGGGGCAACTCCGAGATTATCAGCTTGCCCAAGACATGGAATCATACCCTGTTGTCATGCCAGAAGGGGAGTGGGATTTGATCCCTTTTGCAGGTGAGAAATTGTCCTTGGGTGCTACCCATGAAAATGATATGGGATATGACTTGACGGTAGATGAAACCTTGCTCCAACAAATGGAGGAGGCAGCCTTACCCCACTATCCAGCCTTGGAAGAAGCGAAATCATCAGGTGAGCGTGTGGGAATCCGTGCCTACACCAGTGATTTCTCCCCATTTTTTGGACAAGTGCCAGGATTGGCAGGTGTCTATGCGGCTAGTGGTCTAGGTTCATCAGGTCTCACAACGGGTCCAATCATCGGGTATCATCTAGCTCAACTGCTTCAAGACAAGGAGTTGACCTTGGATTCAGTAAACTACCCAATTGCAAACTATGTCAAGCGAGTAAAAAGAGAATAAAATTTTACTGAAATTTTAGCAGGTAGTTTAGGATGTCAAATGACATTCCCTATCAAAAATGATAAAATAAGAAAAAATAATCCGAGAATCGAGGAAAAAAGATGCAAGAAAAGATTTTGGTAACTGGTGGTGCTGGATTTATCGGAACCCACACTGTTATTGAGTTGATCCAAGCAGGTCATCAAGTCGTTGTGGTGGATAATCTTGTCAATAGCAACCGTAAAAGTTTAGAAGTTGTTGAAAGAATCACAGGAGTTGAGATTCCTTTTTATGAGGCAGATATCCGTGATACTGATACTCTCAGAGATATTTTCAAGCAGGAAGAACCGACTGGTGTGATTCACTTTGCTGGTTTGAAGGCTGTTGGCGAATCAACCCGTATTCCTCTTGCCTACTATGACAACAATATCGCAGGAACTGTTAGCCTTTTGAAAGCTATGGAAGAAAATAACTGTAAGAACATCATCTTCAGTTCTTCTGCGACAGTTTACGGAGACCCTCATACAGTACCAATCTTAGAAGATTTCCCACTTTCAGTGACCAACCCGTACGGCCGTACTAAGCTCATGTTAGAGGAGATTTTGACCGATATCTACAAGGCAGACTCAGAATGGAATGTGGTCTTGCTGCGTTACTTCAACCCAATCGGAGCACATGAGAGCGGTGACTTGGGAGAAAATCCTAACGGCATTCCAAACAATCTCTTGCCTTATGTTTCACAAGTAGCAGTGGGCAAACTAGAGCAAGTACAAGTTTTTGGAGATGATTACGATACAGAAGATGGAACTGGGGTTCGTGACTATATCCATGTCGTAGACCTAGCTAAAGGTCACGTTGCAGCTTTGAAAAAACTCCAAAAAGGTTCAGGTCTAAACATTTATAACCTTGGAACTGGTAAAGGTTACTCCGTTCTTGAAATTATCCAAAACATGGAAAAAGCAGTGGGGCGTCCTATTCCTTACCGCATCGTAGAACGCCGCCCAGGTGATATCGCTGCCTGCTACTCAGACCCTGCAAAAGCCAAAGCTGAACTGGGTTGGGAAGCAGAACTTAGCATCACCCAAATGTGTGAAGACGCATGGCGTTGGCAAAGCAAGCATCCAAATGGATTTGAAGACTAAGATGATGATTTCAATCATTGTCCCATGTTTAAACGAAGAGGAAGTACTTCCTCTTTTTTATAAGTCTGTTGAAGTACTGCTTCCAGAATTGGGAGCAGAGATCGAGTATGTCTTTGTGGACGATGGCTCAAACGATGGGACCTTAGAGCTTTTGAAGACCTATCGGGAGCAAAATCCTGCGGTCCGTTATGTCTCATTCTCACGAAATTTTGGGAAAGAGGCAGCCCTATATGCAGGCTTGCAGCATGCAACTGGAGACTTGGTGGTCGTGATGGATGCAGACCTTCAGGATCCTCCTAGTATGCTACTTGAGATGAAAGCCTTACTAGACCAAAATGCAGATATAGACTGTGTTGGGACACGGAGAACTAGTCGGGAGGGAGAACCCTTTTTCCGCAGTTTCTGTGCGAACCTCTTTTACCGCCTCATGCAAAAAATTAGCCCAGTGGCTCTACCCTCAGGTGTCCGTGATTTTCGTATGATGAGAAGGTCTGTGGTAGATGCTATTTTGACCCTGACCGAGTCCAATCGTTTTTCTAAAGGACTCTTTGCCTGGGTGGGTTTTAAAACGCACTATCTTGATTATCCAAACGTTGAACGACAGGCTGGCAAGACCAGTTGGAGTTTTAGACAACTCTTTTTCTACTCGATTGAAGGGATTCTCAATTTTTCAGATTTTCCCTTGAGTATAGCTTTTGTAGCGGGACTTCTATCTTGTTTTCTTTCTTTTGTGATGACAGTTTTTGTAGTGTTTCGGACTCTTATCTTGGGAAATCCGACATCTGGTTGGACGTCTTTGATGGCTGTCATTCTCTTTCTTGGAGGGATTCAACTCCTGACAATTGGGATTCTTGGTAAGTATATCAGTAAGATTTATCTGGAAACCAAAAAAAGACCACTCTATCTCGTCAAAGAAAAAAGTGACCTTTCTATTGTTGAAGGAAAAAATAACCAAAAAAGACTATAATTTTACCTAGAAATATGCTAAACTAGTAAGTGTGGGAAAAATGAAAAAAATCAATTATATTTATTCCCTGCTTCCTACGATGGATCTTTTAGAAGTGCACGTGTAGGACAATTTTTGATGGCCTCCAGAACATCGCTGGTCTCAGCGATTTCTCTTTGCAATTCAACTGGATCATCGTAAAATCGAACGATTCCATTATCATGGTAATCAAAGAGTTCAGAATAGGTTTGGCAAAGCCCGCAGGCGATGCACCGTTCGGGTATAAGTGTGACTTTCATATTTATATTGTAATAAGAAAATGTAAAAAAAACAAGGAGTAAGGTATGGAAAAAGAACCGTGGCAAGAAGATATTTACGAAAACAATGAAGAAGAAACAAGATCAGAGCGTCGACACCGGAAACAAAAAGGGGAAGGCGTTGTTGCGAATCGTGCCTTGACAGTTCTAGCTAGCCTCTTCTTTGTAATTGTTGTAGCGATGGTAGTTGTATTGATTTACCTATCAACTGGAGGAAGCAATCGTACTTCATCTTTGAAGGACTTCTACGATGCATCGTCTCCTTCTACAAGTGCAAGTTCTAAAGTGCAAGAATCATCATCTTCAAGTAGCAAGGTAGAGGAAACATCCTCTTCTGAATCAACACCTTCAGAGAGCAGTTCGGAAGAACATGCACAGGGTGAAGGAACACTTACAGTACAACCTGGAGAGGGAGAAGCAGCTCTTGCTCAACGTGCAGGGATTTCCATTGCCCAGCTAGAAGCCCTAAATCCTTCTCACATGTCATCTGGATCTTGGTTTGCCAACCCAGGTGATGTGATTAAGACAAGATAGGAGTCGGTCATGAAGACAATTCAAATTGCTATCGATGGTCCAGCTTCGAGTGGTAAGAGTACGGTCGCAAAGATTGTCGCTAAAGATTTTGGTTACACTTATCTCGATACGGGTGCTATGTACCGTGCTGCGACTTATATAGCGCTCAAGCATCAGTTGGATGCAGGAAATGTAGACCAACTTCTTGAGCTTCTTAACCAACACCCCATTAGTTTTGGTCGTTCAGAAACAGGTGAGCAACTTGTTTTTGTAGGGGATGTTGAGATTACTCATCCGATTCGTGAAAATGAAGTAACCAACAAGGTTTCAAGCATCGCTGCCATTCCTGAAGTGCGTGAAAAACTGGTTTCTCTCCAGCAAGAGATTGCTCAGCAAGGTGGTATCGTTATGGATGGGCGTGATATCGGGACAGTTGTTTTACCACAAGCTGAACTCAAGATTTTCTTAGTGGCTTCTGTTGAAGAAAGAGCAGAGCGTCGTTACAAGGAAAATATTGTTAAAGGGATTGAAACAGACCTTGAAACGTTGAAAGAAGAGATTGCTGCGCGTGACTACAAGGATAGTCATCGTGAAACCTCACCTCTCAAACAGGCTGAGGATGCGGTTTACCTTGACACAACTGGACTAAGTATTCAGGAAGTAGTCGAAAAAATCGAATCAGAAGCAAAAAAATATATGTCCTAGGGACGAGAGGAGCAGGCTAAATGAAGCCTGCTCCTTTTCTCTCTTTTGCGCGCGTTTCAAAACAGCCTTTTTGGGAGAATTTTGATA
The DNA here is from genome assembly GCA_900546335.1 of uncultured Streptococcus sp. Lineage (GTDB taxonomy): Bacteria > Bacillota > Bacilli > Lactobacillales > Streptococcaceae > Streptococcus. The sequence continues at coordinate 24,182 of URCN01000001.1, read as the reverse complement.
AAATAGTAGTATCAATAAAAAGGACGGAAGCATGACAAAGAAAATCATAGCCATTTGGGCCCAAGATGAAAAAGGTGTGATTGGGAAGGAAGATCGTCTCCCTTGGCATTTGCCAGCAGAGTTGCAACATTTTAAGGAAACAACTTTAAATCATGCTATACTGATGGGACGAGTGACCTTTGATGGCATGGGACGTCGTCTGCTTCCAAAACGGCAAACCCTGATTTTAACGCGCAATAGCGAAGAAGTCATAGATGGGGCGCTCGTATTTCAAGATGTGGAATCTGTTTTAGCGTGGTATCAGAGTCAGGAAAAAAATCTCTATATCATTGGCGGAAAGCAGATTTTTCAGGCTTTTGAGCCTTATTTAGATGAAATCATCGTGACGCAGATTCATGCTCAGGTGGAGGGGGATACCTATTTCCCTGAGGAGTTTGACTTGTCTCGTTTTGAGACAGTTGCAAGCAAATCTTACACTCGAGATGAGAAAAACGATTATGATTTTACCATTGAATACCGAGATAGAAAGGAAGTCTAATGGAGCGCAGTATATTTGGATTTTTTACAGCTTTTTTGTGTGTGATCTGTATTTTGACTGGAGCACAGGCTTTTCGTAAGAAGCGCTATGGACTGTCTGCCTTACTCTGGTTGAATGCTTTTACCAATCTGGTCAACAGTGTCCACGCTTTTTATATGACCTTATTTTAGATAGAATGATAAATTAGAATGGAAGGAAATCATGCCTACAAATAGGAAAAATGATATGATGGTTTATTGCTCATTTTGTGGCAAAAGCCAAGAAGAAGTAAAGAAAATAATCGCTGGGAACAACGCCTTTATCTGTAATGAATGTGTGGAGTTAGCCCAGGAAATCATTCGGGAGGAGTTGGCTGAGGAAGTTTTGGCAGACTTGTCTGAAGTACCAAAACCAATCGAACTCCTCAATATCTTAAACCACTATGTGATTGGTCAGGATCGTGCCAAACGTGCCTTGGCAGTGGCTGTATACAATCACTATAAACGCATTAATTTCCACGATACGCGTGAAGAGTCAGAAGATGTGGATTTGCAGAAGTCAAACATCTTGATGATTGGCCCAACTGGTTCAGGGAAAACTTTCTTGGCTCAGACTTTAGCTAAGAGCTTGAATGTGCCTTTTGCAATTGCAGATGCAACAGCTCTGACTGAGGCTGGATATGTGGGTGAGGACGTGGAAAACATCCTCCTCAAACTCTTGCAGGCTGCTGACTTTAACATCGAACGTGCAGAGCGTGGGATTATCTACGTAGATGAAATTGACAAAATTGCCAAGAAGAGCGAGAACGTGTCTATCACACGTGACGTTTCGGGTGAAGGTGTGCAACAAGCCCTTCTCAAGATTATCGAGGGAACTGTCGCCAGCGTACCGCCTCAAGGAGGACGCAAACATCCACAACAAGAGATGATTCAGGTGGATACTAAAAATATCCTCTTTATCGTGGGTGGTGCTTTTGATGGCATCGAAGAAATCGTTAAACAACGTCTGGGAGAAAAAGTTATCGGTTTTGGACAAAACAACAAAGCGATTGACGAAAACAGCTCTTACATGCAAGAAATCATCGCAGAAGACATTCAAAAATTCGGTATTATCCCTGAGTTGATTGGACGCTTGCCTGTCTTTGCTGCTCTTGAGCAATTAACGGTCGATGACCTGGTTCGCATCCTGAAAGAGCCAAGAAATGCCTTGGTGAAACAATACCAAACCTTGCTTTCTTATGATGATGTTGAGTTGGAATTTGACGATGAAGCTCTTCAGGAAATCGCCAATAAAGCCATCGAACGCAAGACAGGTGCGCGTGGTCTTCGCTCAATAATCGAAGAAACCATGCTAGATGTTATGTTTGAAGTGCCAAGTCAAGAAAATGTGAAATTGGTCCGCATCACAAAAGAAGCTGTCGATGGAACGGAAAAACCCATCCTAGAAACAGCCTAGAGGTGACTATGGAACTTAATACACACAATGCTGAAATCCTGCTCAGTGCGGCAAACAAGTCCCACTATCCGCAGGATGACCTGCCAGAGATTGCCCTTGCAGGGCGTTCAAATGTTGGCAAGTCTAGCTTTATCAACACCATGTTGAACCGCAAAAATCTTGCCCGTACATCAGGGAAACCTGGGAAAACCCAGCTACTCAACTTCTTTAACATTGATGACAAGATGCGTTTTGTGGATGTACCAGGTTATGGCTATGCCCGCGTTTCCAAAAAGGAACGTGAAAAGTGGGGGCGCATGATTGAGGAGTACCTGACAACTCGGGAAAATCTCCGTGCCGTGGTCAGTCTGGTAGATCTCCGTCATGACCCATCAGCAGATGATGTGCAGATGTACGAATTTCTCAAGTATTATGAGATTCCGGTTATCATCGTTGCGACTAAGGCCGACAAGATTCCTCGTGGTAAATGGAACAAGCACGAATCAGCAATCAAAAAGAAACTAAACTTTGACCCAAGTGACGACTTCATCCTCTTTTCATCTGTCAGCAAGGCAGGGATGGATCAGGCTTGGGATGCAATATTAGAAAAATTGTGAGGGAAAGAAATGGCAAAAACAATTCATACAGACAAAGCTCCAAAGGCTATCGGACCATATGTTCAAGGAAAAATCGTTGGCAATCTTTTGTTTGCTAGCGGTCAAGTTCCCCTATCTCCTGAAACTGGAGAAATTGTAGGAGAGACTATCCAAGAACAGACAGAACAAGTCTTGAAAAACATTGGTGCTATTTTGGCAGAAGCGGGAACGGACTTTGATCACGTTGTTAAAACAACTTGCTTCTTGAGCGATATGAACGACTTTGTTCCTTTTAACGAGGTTTACCAAACGGCCTTCAAAGAGGAGTTCCCAGCTCGTTCAGCTGTGGAAGTAGCTCGTCTTCCTCGCGATGTGAAAGTCGAAATTGAAGTCATCGCAGAGATTGGATAAGCTAGTTGAAGTTTGGTTTTGCCAAACTTCTTTTGATATAAGGAGAGATAGATGACAAAAAAACAACTTCACCTAGTGATTGTGACAGGGATGAGTGGCGCAGGAAAAACCGTAGCCATTCAGTCCTTCGAGGATTTAGGATATTTCACCATTGACAACATGCCGCCAGCCCTCTTGCCAAAGTTTTTACAGTTGGTCGAAACCAAAGATGATGACCACAAACTGGCCTTGGTAGTGGATATGCGTAGTCGTTCCTTCTTCTCGGAGATTCAGGCTGTTTTGGATGAATTGGAAAACCAGGATGATTTGGATTTCAAAATCCTCTTTTTGGATGCAAAAGATAAGGAATTGGTGGCCCGTTACAAGGAAACCAGACGGAGTCACCCTCTAGCAGCGGATGGTCGGATTTTAGATGGCATTAAGCTGGAACGTGAACTTTTGGCACCTTTGAAAAACATGAGCCAAAATGTGGTGGATACGACAGAACTCACCCCGCGTGAACTTCGTAAAACCATTGCTGAGCAATTTTCGGACCAAGAACAAGCCCAGTCTTTCCGTATCGAGGTCATGTCTTTTGGATTCAAGTATGGGATCCCTATCGATGCGGACTTGGTCTTTGATGTCCGTTTCTTGCCAAATCCATACTACCTCCCTGAACTCCGTAATCAGACAGGTGAGGATCAAGCAGTTTATGACTATGTAATGAATCATGAAGAGTCTGAAAGTTTCTATCAGCACTTGCTTGCCTTGATTGAGCCCATTTTGCCAAGTTACAAAAAAGAAGGCAAGTCTGTTTTAACCATTGCAGTAGGATGTACAGGTGGACAACACCGTAGTGTTGCCTTTGCCAAACGCATCGCTGAGGACCTTGCTAAAAACTGGCCTGTCAATGAAAGCCATCGTGACAAAGACAGAAGAAAGGAAACGGTAAACCGTTCATGAGAAAACCAAAAATAACGGTAATTGGTGGAGGAACAGGTATCCCCGTCATTTTGAAAAGCTTGCGAGAAAAGGATGTTGATATCGCAGCCATCGTAACAGTAGCTGATGATGGTGGCTCTTCTGGTGAGCTAAGAAAGAATATCCAACAGCTGACACCACCAGGCGATCTTCGCAATGTCCTGGTAGCCATGTCGGATATGCCTAAATTTTATGAGAAGGTTTTTCAGTACCGCTTTTCAGAAGAGGCTGGAGCTTTTGCGGGTCATCCTCTAGGAAATATCATTATAGCAGGACTTTCTGAAATGCAAGGGTCCACTTACAATGCCATGCAGCTGCTAAGTCTCTTTTTCCACACAACAGGAAAAATCTACCCCTCAAGCGATCAGCCTTTGACACTGCATGCAGTCTTTAGAGACGGTTCTGAGGTGGCAGGTGAGAGCCACATTGCAGATCATCCAGGCATGATCGACCATGTCTATGTGACCAATACCTTGGATGATGAAACACCCCAAGCCAGCCGTCGAGTAGTCAATACCATTCTCGAGAGTGACATGATTGTCTTGGGGCCTGGTTCCCTCTTTACATCGATTTTGCCCAATATTGTCATTGAGGAGATTGGGCAGGCTCTCTTGGAGACTAAGGCAGAGATCGCCTATGTTTGCAATATCATGACCCAGCGTGGGGAAACAGAGCGCTTTTCAGACAGTGACCACGTGGAAGTCCTCCATCGACACTTAGGTCGGCCTTTTATTGATACGGTCTTGGTTAATATCGAGAAGGTTCCTAGAGAATACATGGATACCAACCGTTTTGATGAATATTTGGTTCAGGTAGAGCATGACTTTACTGGTCTTTGCAAGCAGGTTCCTCGTGTGATTTCATCCAACTTCCTTCGTTTGGAAAATGGAGGAGCCTTCCATGATGGCGATTTGATTGTAGACGAATTGATGCGCATTATACAGGTGAGAAAATGAGTTTTACAGTCGCAGTAAAAGAGGAAATTCTTGGTCAACACCATCTCAGTCGTTATGAACTATCGGCCATTATCAAGATGTCTGGCAGTATCGGTCTATCTAGTTCGGGCTTGACCTTGTCAGTTGTAACTGAAAATGCTAAGTTAGCTCGGCACCTTTATGAGTCCTTTCTCCATTTTTATGAGATTAAGTCTGAGATTCGACACCATCAGAGAAGCAACCTTCGTAAGAATCGTGTTTACACGGTCTATACCGATGAGAGAGTGCAGGAGCTTTTAGCTGATTTGCGGCTTGCGGATTCCTTCTTTGGTTTGGAGACGGGTATTGATCCCGATATCTTAGCAGATGAGGAAGCTGGGCGTGCCTACTTATGTGGGGCCTTTCTGGCAAATGGTAGTATTCGAGATCCTGAGTCTGGCAAGTACCAGTTGGAGATTAGTTCCGTTTATCTGGACCATGCCCAAGGATTGGTCTCTCTTCTTCAGCAGTTTTTGCTGGACGCCAAGGTCATTGAGCGCAGGAAAGGTGCAGTTACCTATCTCCAGCGTGCAGAGGACATCATGGATTTCTTGATCGTGATTGGGGCCATGCAGGCGCGTGATAATTTTGAGCGCGTCAAGATTTTGCGTGAAACCCGTAATGATCTCAATCGAGCCAATAACGCTGAAACAGCCAATATCGCTCGAACGGTTTCTGCTAGTATGAAGACTATCAACAATATCAGTAAAATCAAAGATAGAATGGGTTTGGAAAATTTACCATTGGATTTGCAAGAGGTAGCGCAGTTGCGGATTCAGCACCCAGACTACTCTATACAGCAGTTGGCAGATAGCCTGAGCAATCCCTTGACTAAAAGTGGTGTTAATCACAGACTCAGAAAAATAAACAAGATTGCTGATGAACTATAAAACCACGAATCGTTGATTCGTGGTTCTTTTATTATAAACTGGTTGAGTGTTTGGGTTGAACTTTTTGTTCTGGGTCAATGTAGTTGATGGCATTGTTAACAGCTGTTGGAGCTTCACCTAGTCCTGTAGCAATCAAGTCAATCTTTCCTTCGTAGTAGCAGCAGTCTCCGATAGCATAGATACCTGCTTGGCTAGACTCTTGCTTGCTGTTGACGATAATCTTGTGACGATTGAGGTCCAGACCCCATTTTTTAAGATTGCCAACAGATGATTTGAAACCATAGTTGACAAAGAGATGGTCTACTTCGATAGTTTCGGTTTCATCTGATTTGACTTTGGTGATTTCTAGTTTATCGAGTGTCTTTCCATCTCCGATAAGTTGGCTAGGGACGAACGGTGTCTTGATGGTTACGGATGATTCTTGCAGAGCTTGCACACTATGTTCCAAGGCGCGAAAATTATCTCGACGGTGAACGAGAGTAGTTGGGGCAATCTTTTCAAAAGCCAGAGCCCAGTCCACTGCTGAGTCCCCACCACCAAGGATGGTCACTTTCTTACCAGCGTATTGCTGAATGTTGGAAACGTGGTAGTGGATGTTTTCATAATTTTCGACGCCATCTAGTTCGAGCGGACGCGGTTTAAAGGCACCGCCCCCCATAGCAATGATGACTGTTTTGGTCAGATGGCTTCCCTTGTTAGTTGTGATGGTGAATCCTTGATCTTGCTTCTCAATTTCAAGAACGGTTTCGTTTAGGTGAACAGGTGTTTCAAAGCCGTTTAGCTGTTCAATCAAGCGATTGGTCAATTCTTCCCCGGTTAAGTTTGGAAAACCTGGCACATCAAGGATTTGCTTCTCAGGGTAGAGGATGGCGGGCTGGCCACCTAGCTGGGGAAGGGAGTCGATGATTTGGACTTTGGCTTGGCGTAGGTGGGCGTAAAAGGCAGCAAAGAGCCCAACAGGACCGCCACCTACAATAGTAATATCATAGAGTTGAGACATGATTTCTCCTTTGTTTTTTCTAGTCAGTTTATTTTATCATATTTTTGCTTAATTTAAAATGAGGTAGGATAGGGAAAAAATGGGCAAAAAATGGTATAATGGTACAGAAAGTGTTTTGACAGGGAGGAGGCCAGGGATGAATTTTCAACAATTATCCAATTTGCAATACTGGACGAGTTTGTTTTCAAGTCCTTGGACGATAGTCATCAATCTGATTGATATTTTGATTGTGACTTATATTTTGTACCATTTTACCAAAGCGATTGCAGGAACTAAAATCATGATCTTAGTTCGGGGAGTTTTGCTCTTTATTCTAGGCCAGATTCTGTCCAATATGATTGGCTTAACGACTATTTCCTGGTTGATCAATCAGATTATCACCTACGGGGTCATCGCAGCGGTGGTTATCTTCTCGCCAGAGATTCGGACTGGTTTGGAGAGATTGGGTCGAGCTACTGATTTCTTCTACAATGCCCCTATTAGTGCAGAAGAGCAAATGGTTCGTGCCTTTGTCAAATCAGTCGAGTACATGAGTCCGCGTAAGATAGGTGCTCTGGTTGCTGTTCAGCGAGTGAGAACCTTGCAGGAATATATCTCAACTGGGATTCCTCTAGATGCTAAGATTTCTTCTGAATTATTGATTAATATCTTTATCCCCAATACACCCTTACACGATGGAGCGGTCATTGTCAGAGAAGATCGGATTGCCGTAACTTCAGCCTACCTACCCCTGACTGAAAATACAGGAATTTCCAAGGAGTTTGGGACACGTCACAGGGCAGCGATTGGTTTGTCAGAAGTATCGGATGCTCTTACCTTTGTGGTTTCAGAGGAAACCGGTGGGATTTCAATCACCTATAATGGAGTCTTTAAGCATGATTTAACCTTGGAAGAGTTTGAATCGGAGTTAAGAAGAATCTTGCTTCCAACATCCGAGAAAAAACAAGGTCTGAAAGAGCGTTTGCTAGGAGGATTGAAACATGAGAAAAAATAGTCTTTATATTATTTCTTCCTTCTTTTTCGCCTGCATCCTCTTTATCTATGCGACTTCAACAAACTATCAGAATAGCAACAGTGCCAGACAGGTGAGGACAGAAACCTATACCAATACGGTTCTTAATGTCCCAATCGATATTCAGTATGACAGTGATCAGTACTTTATTAGTGGCTTTACCTCTGAAGTGACCGTCTTTCTGACAGGGTCAAACAGAGTTGCATTGGCGAGCGAAATGCAGGAAAGCACTCGGAAATTCAAGGTCAAAGCTGACTTAACCAATGCCAGTGTAGGAACCATCGAAGTTCCTCTAACCATTGAAAATTTACCGAGTGGTTTGACGGCTGTTGCAACTCCGCAAAAGATAACAGTCAAGGTTGGTAAAAAAGCAAAACGAGACAATGTAATCGTTGTGCCTGAGATTGACCCTAGTCAGATTGATTCTCGTGTGAAAATTGATACAGTCACTGTGTCAGATGAAAAAGTAACGGTTATTAGTGACGAGGAAACTCTCTCTAGAGTAGATCGTGTCATTGCCATCTTGCCAACGAGTGAACGGATAACAGGTAACTATTCAGCCTCTGTTCCTCTACAAGCAGTCGATAAAAATGGAAATGTCTTGCCAAGCGTCATTATGCCATTTGACACTACAATGAAAATTACAACCAAGACAGTATCGTCTAGCTCGAGTTCTTCGTCAACGACCTCATCAACAGGGTCCTCGACTAGCAGCTCGTCTTCAACGAGTTCAGAAACAAAACCAGACTCGTCTAAACAGGACTAAATAAAATAGTAGAAAAGGATGATAAATAAAATGGGTAAATATTTTGGGACCGATGGAGTCCGTGGAGAAGCAAACGTAGAACTGACGCCAGAATTGGCCTTTAAACTGGGACGTTTTGGTGGTTATGTTCTTAGCCAACACGAAACAGAAGCCCCTAAAGTCTTTGTAGGACGTGATACACGTATCTCAGGAGAAATGTTAGAATCAGCCTTAGTGGCAGGTCTCCTCTCTGTAGGGATTCACGTCTACAAACTCGGTGTCCTTGCAACACCAGCAGTAGCTTACTTGGTTAAAACTGAGGGAGCCAGTGCAGGTGTCATGATTTCCGCTAGTCACAACCCAGCCCTTGATAATGGAATTAAATTCTTTGGTGGGGACGGCTTCAAACTTGATGATGAAAAAGAAGCTGAAATCGAAGCCTTGCTAGATGCTACAGAAGACACCCTTCCTCGTCCAAGTGCCGAAGGCTTGGGAACCTTAGTGGACTATCCAGAAGGTTTACGTAAGTATGAAGGCTACCTTGTTTCAACTGGAACTCCTCTTGAAGGAATGAAAGTGGCCTTGGATACAGCCAACGGTGCAGCGTCTACGAGTGCTCGTCAAATCTTTGCAGACCTTGGGGCTCAAATAACTGTTATTGGGGAGACACCAGATGGTCTTAATATCAACCTAAATGTTGGTTCAACTCACCCTGAAGCTCTTCAAGAAGTTGTCAAAGAAAGCCAGTCAGCTATTGGTTTGGCCTTTGACGGAGACAGTGACCGCTTGATTGCTGTCGATGAAAATGGCGAGATCGTCGATGGTGATAAGATCATGTACATCATCGGTAAATATCTTTCTGAAAAAGGCCAGTTGGCTCAAAACACCATCGTGACAACCGTTATGTCTAACCTTGGTTTCCATAAGGCCTTGGAAAGTGCTGGTATTAACAAGGCAGTGACTGCTGTTGGAGACCGCTATGTCGTTGAAGAAATGAGAAAATCAGGCTACAATCTTGGTGGTGAACAGTCTGGTCACGTAATCTTGATGGATTACAATACAACTGGTGATGGTCAATTATCAGCTGTCCAATTGACTAAAATCATGAAAGAAACAGGCAAGAGCTTGTCTCAACTGGCATCAGAAGTGACGATTTACCCACAAAAACTGGTCAATATCCGAGTGGAAAATGCCATGAAAGAAAAGGCCATGGAAGTGCCAGCCATTAAAACGATCATCGAAAAGATGGAAGAAGAAATGGCAGGGAACGGTCGTATCCTTGTCCGCCCAAGTGGAACAGAACCCCTCTTGCGCGTCATGGCAGAAGCTCCTACGACAGAAGAAGTTAACTACTACGTAGATACGATTGCTGCTGTTGTTAAAGATGAAATCGGAATTGACTAAAGCCTAGAAAACTAGATGAAATGATAAAAATGTGGTACAATTGCATAGTAAATTGTAGCAATGGGAGAGAAAAATGAATCTTAAACGAGAACAAGAATTTGTTAGCCAGTATCACTTTGATGCTCGTAACTTTGAATGGGAAAATGAAAATGGAGCTCCTGAAACTAAGGTAGATGTGAACTTTCAGTTGCTCCAACATGACCAAGAAAACCAAGTAACTTCTTTAGTCGTTATCTTGAGTTTCATGATTGTCTTTGACAAATTTGTCATCAGCGGAACAATTTCTCAAGTTAACCATGTGGAAGGTCGCATTGTTAACGAACCAAGCGAATTTAACCAAGAAGAAGTCGAAACTCTGGCACGTCCATGTTTGAACATGCTCAATCGTTTGACGTATGAAGTAACAGAAATCGCCTTGGATCTTCCAGGGATCAATTTGGAGTTTTAGTCATGAAATTAGCTGTCATTACAGATTCTTCAGCCTATTTAGAGGAGAAGACGCTGCAAAGAGAGAATCTATTTATCTTGGATATTCCTGTCAATATCGATGGAGAGGAGTATGTCGAAGGTGTCAATCTGACTGCTGAGGAATTTTATCAAAAAATGGCTCAGTCTGCAGAATTGCCTAAAACTAGTCAACCAAGTATTGCTAAACTGGATGAGATTCTAAGTTCCTTGAAAGATGAGGGCTATACCCATGTCTTAGGACTCTTTCTTTCGTCAGGAATTTCAGGCTTTTATCAGAACATCCAATACATGTTGGATGAGTATGATGGCTTGATCATTGCCTTTCCAGATACCCATATCACAAGTTCCCCTCTAGGATTTATGGTAGAGAGTGCCTTTGAATGGGCAGAACAAGGCGATGATTTTGCCCAGATTCAGGAGAAGTTGGGGATTCAAATTGCTGATAATTCAGCCTTTATCATAGTAGATGACCTCGACCACCTGGTTAAGGGAGGACGTTTGTCAAATGGGGCTGCTATCTTAGGGAATCTCCTCAGTATCAAGCCTATCCTCTACTTTAATGACCAAGGGGTGATTGAAGTTTACGAAAAAGTTCGTACAGAAAAGAAGGCAATCAAACGTTTGGTGGAAATCATCAAGGAGTTGACAAAAGATGGGAACTACCGTATAACAGTCATTCATGGGAACGCTCCTCAAAAGGCAGCGGATTTACGTCAGCTTTTGATGGAGAGTGGTGTGACTGCTGAAATTCCAATTGAAACCTTTGGTAGTGTCATTGGGACCCACCTTGGAGAAGGTAGTATCGCCTTGAGCTATACACCAATCGTCTAAATTGTTCTTACAGGCTTTGTATCTTAGCAATTGAACACGGCCTACCTGCCTCTTGAAAAAAGATGCCTGTCTTGCCTTTCATGGAAAGTCAGCGCCATTCCCTATTTTTCATGGGCAGCTAACGTCCTTTGTATCTTAGTCAGGAGTAGAGATGAGTATTCGAGTAATTATTGCCGGTTTTAAGGGAAAGATGGGCCAAGCTGCTTGTCAGATGGTCTTGGCTGATCCAGACTTGGACTTGGTCGCAGTTTTGGATCCTTTTGAGTCTGAGTCAGAATGGCAGGGAATTCCTGTTTTCAACGATAAGGCTGACTTGGCTGGATTTGAGGCTGATGTCTGGGTGGATTTCACCACACCAGCTGTTGCTTACGAAAATACGCGCTTTGCCCTTGAAAATGGCTTTGCTCCTGTCGTAGGAACAACTGGATTCACTAGTGAAGAAATTACTGAACTAAAAGCATTTTCCCGTGAACAAGATTTGGGTGGCTTGATTGCTCCTAACTTTGCCTTGGGAGCTGTCTTGCTGATGCAATTTGCGTCCCAGGCTGCCAAATATTTCCCAAATGTGGAGATTATCGAGCTCCATCATGACAAGAAAAAAGATGCTCCGAGCGGAACAGCCATTAAAACAGCTGAGTTGATGGCGGAAGTTCGGGAATCAATCCAGCAAGGTGCGCCTGATGAGGAAGAATTGATTGCGGGTGCTCGTGGTGCTGACTTTGATGGCATGCGAATCCACTCAGTTCGTCTACCGGGCTTGGTAGCTCATCAAGAAGTTATCTTTGGCAATCAGGGAGAAGGATTGACCCTTCGTCATGACTCCTATGATCGCAGCTCCTTCATGACAGGGGTCAATTTGGGAATCAAAGAAGTTGTCAAGCGTCATGAGCTTGTCTATGGATTAGAACACTTATTATGAGATTAACGCAAATGCCTTCTGAATTTCAGAAGGCTTTACCAGTATTAGAAAAAATTAAAGAAGCAGGCTTTGAAGCCTATTTTGTTGGGGGCTCTGTTCGAGATGCCCTCCTCAATCGTCCCATCCACGATGTGGATATCGCGACTTCTTCCTATCCAGAGGAGACCAAGCAGATTTTTCCGCGAACAGCCGATATTGGAATCGAGCACGGAACTGTCTTAGTTTTAGATGGGGACGAGGAGTATGAGGTAACCACCTTTCGGACCGAAGATGTCTATGTGGACTATCGCAGACCCAGTGCGGTTTCCTTTGTGCGTTCGCTAGAAGAAGACCTCAAGCGCCGTGATTTCACAGTCAATGCCTTCGCTTTGGATGAGACAGGCGAAATCATTGACTTGTTCCATGGTTTAGAAGATTTGGAAAACCAAGTCTTGCGAGCGGTTGGGGTGGCTAGTGAGCGTTTCAACGAAGATGCTCTGCGAATTATGCGAGGTTTCCGTTTTCAGGCCAGTCTCGGTTTTAAACTTGAGTCAGAAACTTTTGAGGCGATGAAGACTTTGACGCCGCTTTTGGAGAAAATTTCTGTAGAGCGCACCTTCGTTGAGTTTGATAAACTCTTGCTGGCACCTTTTTGGCGAGTGGGTCTGTCTTCCATGATTGAGAGTCGAGCTTATGACTATCTTCCAGACATGGCAGGAAGCCAGGACAAGCTCAACAGACTGTTTGATTTGGAGACTGAGTTCACTTTTGAATCTTCTGAACAAGCTTGGGCAGCTCTATTGAGGGCTTTGGAGATTAAAGATGTACAGCCATTTTTGAAACATTGGAAGACCTCACGTCAATTTGCAAAGCACGTTCAGGATTTGCTGACTATTTTGGCTCTACGAGAAGAAGGAGAGTTGAGCAAGCGTGATTGTTACCGTTTTGACTTGGATTCCCTTCTACAAGCTGAACGTCTTCGTCAGGCCCAAGGAAAAGCAGTCAACCCACAAACCATCAAAGAAACTTACCATAGTTTGACCATTCATGACAAGAAAGAAATTCAGATTAATGGTGGAATTTTGATTAAGGAATATGGTTACCAGCCAGGACCAGACTTGGGAGAAATTTTAACAGAGATTGAATATGCCATTGTCGATGGAGAGTTGGAAAATGATCGTCAAGCTATCCATGCTTACCTGAGGGAGAAAAGATGAGTGATTTTATCGTTGAAAAACTAAGCAAATCCGTTGGTGACAAGACCGTTTTTAAGGATATTTCTTTTATTATCCATGATTTGGACAGGATTGGTCTGATTGGTGTTAATGGAACGGGTAAGACAACCCTTTTGGACGTCCTTTCTGGCACTTCTGGCTTTGATGGGGACGTCAGCCCCTTTTCAGCTAAGAATGATTATCAGATTGGCTACTTGACTCAGAATCCAGATTTTGATGATAGCAAGACGGTCTTGGATACGGTTCTTTCCAGCGACCTCAAGGAAATCCAGTTGATTCGTGAGTATGAACTCCTCATGCTCGACTATAGCGAGGACAAGCAGGCTCGTTTGGAACGCGTTATGGCGGAGATGGACTCTCTCCAAGCCTGGGAAATCGAAAGTCAGGTCAAGACCGTTCTCAGCAAGTTGGGTATTCAGGATTTGTCGACTCCAGTTGGTGAATTGTCAGGTGGTCTGAGAAGACGTGTTCAGTTGGCGCAAGTTCTCCTGGGCAACCACGACCTCTTGCTACTGGATGAGCCGACCAACCATCTGGACATTGCGACCATCGAGTGGCTGACCCTCTTTTTGAAAAATTCCAAGAAAACGGTTCTCTTTATCACCCATGATCGCTATTTTTTAGATGCACTATCAACACGAATTTTCGAGTTGGACCGAGCAGGCTTGACTGAGTATCAGGGAAATTATCAGGACTATGTTCGCCTTAAGGCTGAACAAGATGAACGCGATGCCGCTCTCCTTCACAAAAAGGAGCAACTCTACAAACAAGAATTGGCCTGGATGCGCAGACAACCGCAAGCGCGTGCGACCAAGCAGCAGGCTCGTATCAATCGTTTCCACGATTTGAAAAAGGAAGTTTCAGGTGGCGTTGCTGATACAGACTTGACCATGAACTTTGAAACCAGTCGGATTGGGAAAAAAGTCATCGAGTTTCAGAATGTTTCCTTCGCCTATGAAAACAAGCCCATTTTGCAAGATTTTAATCTCTTAGTGCAAGCCAAAGACCGTATCGGAATCGTTGGGGATAATGGTGTGGGGAAGTCAACTCTGCTTAATCTGATTGCAGGGAGTCTTGAGCCGACTAAAGGTCAAGTTATCATCGGTGAGACGGTTCGCATTGCCTATTTCTCTCAACAAATCGAAGGCTTAGACGAGAGCAAGCGCGTTATCAATTACCTGCAGGAAGTAGCAGAAGAGGTTAAGACCAGTGGTGGTTCTACGACTTCCATTGCAGAGTTGCTAGAGCAGTTCCTCTTCCCACGTTCGACGCATGGAACCCTGATTGAGAAATTGTCTGGTGGAGAGAAAAAACGCCTTTATCTCCTCAAATTGCTTTTGGAAAAACCAAATGTTCTTCTTTTGGACGAGCCGACCAATGACCTAGACATTGCAACCTTGACAGTCTTGGAGAATTTCTTGCAGAGCTTTGCAGGTCCTGTCTTGACAGTTAGCCACGATCGTTATTTCTTGGATAAGGTAGCGACCAAGATTCTCGCCTTTGAGAATGGCAAGATTCGTCCTTTCTTTGGCCATTACACCGACTACCTTGATGAAAAAGCCTTTGAAACAGAGATGGCCAATCAAGTGCAAAAGGCCGAAAAGGAGAAAGTGGTCAAGGTCCGTGAAGACAAGAAACGCATGACCTACCAAGAAAAGCAGGAGTGGGCAAGCATTGAAGGCGAAATTGAAGCCTTGGAAAATCGTATCGCTGCTATTGAAGAAGAAATGCAGGCAAATGGCTCTGACTTTGGTAAGCTGGCTACTCTCCAAAAAGAACTGGATGAGAAAAACGAAGCACTCCTTGAAAAATACGAACGTTATGAATATTTAAGTGAGTTGGCATGATGGAAGAAAAAGTCATTAAACGTAGTCCCAAGAAAATCATTTGGAATGCCTTGTTTGGCCTAGCTTCGGTGCTTTTCTTCTTGTTACCTCTCTATTATCTCCATTCGTATTCGGAAAAGGGGACGGGACTTCATACGATAAGTCGTTTGTTAATGCTGCTTGTACTTTTTTGCGCTGGAATAGTCATTTATCAGACTTACAGACTTTTAAGCTCGGATAAGGAATATTTGAGATGTACTGTTGAGGGGTTTTACTACAAACCGAATCCAAAGAAACCCAGTCATTTTTACGCTTGGGCAGATGTAGAGGAATTTTCCTTCTCTCGGATTCGAGGGAAGTATAGGGATTCCTACCGGATTGAAGTTTGTTTTAAAAATAAGAAAAATGTGAAATCCCAATCACTTCTAGCCCTACTGAAGAGAGACTGTTTCCCTTTTCATCCGTCAGCAGATTTGATTATCCCTATCTTTCTACTAGATGTAGGTCTTCCTGAAAGGGTATACGAGACCATGAAGTACTATGAAAGAGAATGGCGTATCGAACAAAATCGCCAAGCGAGAAAACAAGCTTCGAAAGGCAAATCTTCCAAACAGCTATAAGCCCGTTTAGCTTAAAGACAATCAATCAAAAAAGCCCTATCCACTGGATAGGGTTACTCTTTGTCTTCTTTTTTTGTTTCCTGGTGGAAGATATTTTGCCAAGTTTCATGGCGACGCCAGATACTGGTGTGGACGATACCATCTAACTCATAGCAAATGAGCTTGGTTTTTTGACTAATGGAAGTAATCTGAATGTCCTTGATTGTAGTAGGTAGTTCTTTTGCAGCTTTGTAGGCGCCCTTGTCCATCTGCTCTCCATCTTGACGGATATAGAGAAAGTCCTCAGCAAGGAGTTCTTCTAGCTGATTCCCTTGGTCAATCAATTGCTCGCGCATGAGTAGTTTTTTATAGACATTGTCCAAAATTTCGTCTTCAGGTATAGGAGCAGGTTCGATGTGAATATCAGTATCAAAAACACCAAATCGTTCTTCTAGCATAGACTCAACCTGGTCCGCAATTTCGTGACTTTCATAGACTGATAGGTCGGGATTCATTTCCAGCGTGATATCAAGGTAGATATTGCTACCGTAGGTGCGACCTCTTTGGGACTTAACCTTACTAATCTTTGGAATCTCCATGATGGCCTTCTGGTAGTCCTCTAGCAGAAGGTCGTCAAAACCATCTGAAAGACTAAAGGAAGACTCGATGAAGATATCATAGGCTGTCTTTAAGATAAAGAAAGTGATGATGATAGCGACCAATTTATCCACGATTGGATAATTGAAACTGCTGGCTAGGATGGCAATGGAAGTCCCAAGCGAGGTGACAGCATCGGAAAGATTGTCCTTAGCAGCTGCCTTGAGAGCCTTGGATTTGGATTTCTTACTGAGGCGTGTGTTATAGAGATAAACAGCAAACATGACCGCTGCCGAAATGATTCCTAGAGTTGCACCCAGAGGATCAATGGGTGTTTGTTCTCGACTGAGGATTTTCTGAATAGTGTCCCTAAGAACATCAAAGCCAACGTAGAACATGATGATGGAAGTAATCAAACTAGCCAAATCTTCAATCTTCCAGTGACCGAAACGATGGTCACGGTCTGCAGGCTGGCGTGCCATACGAATACCGATCAGAAGAGCAACATTTCCGATAATATCTGATACGTTGTTGAAACCATCCGCTACCAAACTGGAAGAATGTAGGAGGTGGCCAGTCGCTAATTTTGCCGTAGACAAGAGGAGGTAGGTCGAAATGCTGATAATGGCACCACGTTCCGCCAACTTGAGATTTGACATGGATTGGTTCATCGGACTTCCTTTCTAGTGCTGAGATTCTGTTTTCATTATACTGGTTTTCATGGGAAAATTCAAATTTAGTCTTGTTTCATCAGATTTAAACCCTTGAAAATTATTCAAATTTTGATATAATAGTACTACTCAAGGGAGTAGCTGGCAGAAACCTGTGATAGTGTCGTCATTCCGAATTGTATACTGAAAAGTATGTTTTCCGGCACTATCTTAAACAGCGAGACTTGTTATGATTAACAGGTCTCTTTTTGTTTGTCATAAAACTAAAAGAGAACTTGTTTTGCACACAATGTCAAGGAGGAGACACATGTCAAAAGAACAAAAACGCCAAGCGTTTTACACTCAGAGTCCTGAAGAGGTCTTGAAGTCAGTTGAAGCAACTGAACAAGGTCTCTCGTCTAGCGAAGCGCAGAAACGCCTAGCTGAATATGGACGCAATGAACTGGAAGAGGGTGAGAAAAAATCTCTCCTAGTCAAGTTTATTGAGCAATTTAAGGATTTGATGATTATCATCCTAATTGCTGCGGCTATCTTGTCCGTCATAACTTCTGGTGGGGAAGATATCGCAGATGCCATCATTATCCTTGCCGTGGTTATCATCAACGCTGCCTTTGGTGTTTACCAAGAAGGAAAAGCAGAAGAAGCCATCGAAGCCCTCAAGTCTATGTCTAGTCCAGCTGCTCGCGTTATTCGTGATGGGCACATGGCTGAGATTGATTCAAAAGAATTGGTACCAGGTGATATCGTTGCTCTTGAAGCAGGTGACGTGGTGCCAGCAGACCTACGATTGCTAGAAGCTAATTCTCTTAAAATCGAAGAAGCAGCTTTGACAGGTGAGTCTGTTCCAGTCGAAAAAGACTTGACTGTCGAGCTCTCTGCAGATGCTGGTATTGGTGACCGTGTCAATATGGCCTTCCAAAACTCAAATGTGACTTATGGTCGTGGTCTTGGCGTTGTTGTCAATACAGGTATGTACACGGAAGTGGGTCATATCGCTGGCATGCTCCAAGATGCGGATGAGACGGATACACCACTCAAACAAAACTTGAACAACCTTTCTAAGGTCTTGACCTATGCAATTTTGGTCATTGCCCTTGTTACTTTTGTAGTCGGAGTCTTCATTCAAGGTAAAAATCCACTTGGTGAGTTGATGACATCTGTTGCGCTTGCTGTTGCAGCCATCCCAGAAGGACTTCCTGCTATCGTGACCATCGTTCTTGCCCTTGGTACTCAAGTTTTGGCAAAACGAAACTCTATCGTTCGTAAGTTGCCAGCAGTTGAAACACTTGGTTCAACTGAGATCATCGCTTCTGATAAGACTGGTACGCTTACCATGAACAAGATGACAGTCGAAAAAGTCTTCTATGATGCAGTCCTACATGATTCAGCTGATGATATTGAACTAGGTCTTGAAATGCCTCTTCTTCGTTCTGTTGTTTTGGCTAATGATACTAAGATTGATGCAGAAGGAAACCTGATTGGGGATCCAACGGAAACAGCCTTCATCCAGTATGCCTTGGACAAGGGCTATGATGTTAAAGGATTTTTAGAGCAATATCCTCGTGTAGCTGAGTTACCATTTGACTCAGATCGTAAACTCATGTCAACGGTTCATCCATTACCAGATGGTAAATTCCTCGTAGCAGTCAAGGGAGCCCCTGACCAACTTTTGAAACGTTGTGTTGCTCGTGATAAGGCTGGAGATGTTGCTCCGATTGATGAGAAAGTTAATGACTTAATTCACACAAACAACTCTGAAATGGCTCACCAAGCCTTGCGTGTTCTTGCGGGTGCTTATAAGATTGTAGACAGCATTCCAGAAAACCTGACTTCTGAAGAGCTTGAAAACAACTTGATCTTTACTGGATTGATTGGAATGATTGACCCTGAACGTGCCGAAGCAGCAGAAGCTGTTCGTGTCGCTAAGGAAGCGGGAATCCGTCCAATCATGATCACTGGTGACCACCAAGATACAGCGGAAGCCATTGCCAAACGTTTGGGAATCATCGATGAAAATGACTCGGAAGACCATGTCTTGACTGGTGCTGAACTCAACGAACTTTCAGATGAAGAATTTGAAAAAGTCGTTGGTCAATACTCTGTCTACGCGCGTGTATCTCCAGAACACAAGGTTCGTATCGTCAAGGCTTGGCAAAAACAAGGTAAGGTTGTTGCTATGACAGGTGACGGTGTTAATGATGCGCCAGCTCTGAAAACAGCCGATATCGGTATCGGTATGGGAATCACTGGTACAGAGGTTTCTAAGGGGGCTTCTGACATGATTCTTGCAGATGATAACTTTGCGACCATTATCGTCGCAGTTGAAGAAGGACGCAAGGTCTTCTCAAACATTCAAAAGACTATTCAGTACTTACTTTCTGCCAATACTGCTGAAGTATTAACTATCTTCTTATCAACCTTGTTTGGTTGGGACGTCTTGCAGCCAGTTCATCTCTTGTGGATCAACTTGGTAACAGATACCTTCCCAGCTATCGCTCTAGGTGTTGAGCCTGCTGAGCCTGGTGTCATGAACCATAAACCACGTGGACGCAAGGCAAGCTTCTTCTCAGGTGGTGTTTTGAGTTCTATCATTTATCAAGGTGTACTCCAAGCAGCTATTGTTATGAGTGTTTATGGCCTTGCGATTGCTTACCCAGTTCACGTGGGTGACAATCATGCTATTCACGCAGATGCCCTCACTATGGCCTTTGCAACACTTGGTTTGATTCAGCTCTTCCATGCCTACAACGTCAAGTCTGTTTACCAATCCATCTTGACAGTCGGACCATTCAAGTCTAAGACCTTCAACTGGTCTATCTTGGTATCCTTCATCCTCTTGATGGCAACAATCGTTGTAGAACCGCTTGAAGGTATCTTCCACGTAACCAAACTAGACTTGTCTCAATGGGGTATTGTTCTAGCTGGAAGCTTCTCAATGATACTTATCGTCGAAATCGTCAAGTTTGTTCAACGTAAACTTGGTCTTGATAAGAATGCGATTTAAAAAGAAAGTCATCTTCGGATGGCTTTTTTTGCATTTGAGGGAAAGGACTAGAAGTCGCTCCCTTTTGTGCTATAATAAAGTAAAGTAGCAAGGAGTGAAAGAGAATGGAAAAGAAAATTGTCCTAGATGCCTTATTTTTGTCGCAGGTCTCAAAACCTGCAAGTCAGGAAGACCTTTATCTGGCTAGAGATTTACAGGATACCCTGCTGGCTAATCGCGAAACCTGTGTCGGTCTAGCGGCTAATATGATTGGCGTGCAGAAGCGCGTGATTATCTTTAATCTTGGCTTGGTTCCCATGGTCATGTTTAATCCCATTCTCCTTTCTTATAAAGGACCTTACGAGACCGAGGAAGGTTGTTTGTCCTTGACTGGTGTTCGAACGACGACTCGTTATGAAACGATTACGGTTTCCTATCGTGATAGTAAGTGGCAGGAGCAGACCATTACGCTAACAGGTTTTCCAGCTCAGATCTGCCAGCATGAACTGGATCATTTGGAAGGACGGATTATTTAGGAGGAACTCAGATGAAACGCATACTATTTGAACTTGTTTTTATCGCAACGACCTGGTATATATTTTTACCACCCTTCAATCTGACTAGTTGGGAATTCATCTTCTTTCTCTGTGGGCATTTGGTGGTGATGGGGATTTTGTTTAGTTTCCGCAAGGATACCAATCTCCTCAAAACTGTTTACCTACGCCATGGCAAGGCTACCAAAGATCTCAATCTAGAAGGATTCCTTTTTACCAAACTTAGTAGAGGATTGTTTCTGACTGCAGCTATCATTTTTGCCCTTGCTGGTCTGGTAAGCCTAGTAACCTCTAGCTTTTTCCAAGCAAAAAATTATGCTAATGTGGTGTCTATCACAGAAAAAGATTTTAAAGATTTTCCTAAGAGTGATACCAGTAAGGTTCCAATCCTAGATCGGAGCACTGCAGAGAAGATTGGAGATCGTTATCTAGGCTCTCTGACGGATAAGGTCTCCCAGTACGTAGCAGCAGATACTTATACCCAGCTGACGGTTGATGGCAAACCCTATCGAGTGACTCCTTTGGAGTATGCCGATCCGATCAAATGGTTTAATAATCAGTCCAAGGGAATTGGCGAGTATATCAAGGTTGATATGGTGACAGGAAATGCGGAATTGGTGGATTTAAAAACGCCCATGAAGTATTCAGACTCTGAGTATTTTAACCGAGACGTCAAACGCCATCTTCGGATTAAGTACCCAACCAAGATTTTTAAAACGCCCTCCTTTGAGGTGGATGATGAAGGCAATCCCTTCTATGTAGCAACCGTTTATCAAAAGCAGTTTGGTCTAGGAGTCCCGCGTCCTTCATCTGTTATTATCTTAGATGCCACCAATGGAGAAACCAAGGAATACAGCTTGGATGAAGTACCAGAATGGGTGGATCGTGTCTATCCAGCAGAAGAAACCATCCAGCAAATCAACTATAACGGCAAGTATAAAGACGGCTTCTGGAATGCCTTGATTTCTAAGAAAAATGTTACCCAAACGACCGAGGGCTATAACTATCTTTCTATCGGAAATGACATTTATCTCTATACGGGGGTGACTTCAGCAAACGCTGACGAAAGTAATCTAGGATTTATCCTTGAAAATATGCGCACTGGTGAAATCACCAAGTACAATCTAGCATCAGCAACCGAAGAATCAGCCCGTGCTTCCGCAGAAGGAGCAGTGCAGGAAAAAGCATATAAGGCTACCTTCCCTATCCTTGTCAATCTCAATGACAAACCACTCTATATCATGGGCTTGAAAGATAACGCAGGCTTGGTCAAGGAGTATGCATTGGTCG
This sequence comes from uncultured Streptococcus sp., assembly GCA_900546335.1. Classification (GTDB taxonomy): domain Bacteria; phylum Bacillota; class Bacilli; order Lactobacillales; family Streptococcaceae; genus Streptococcus. Next base: position 2,287 of record URCN01000001.1, on the reverse strand, counting down.
ATGCCGTGGAGTACCAAAACGTCATCGTAGCAACTACGGTAGATGAACTCCTCAGCAAGTATGCCAATAAAAATGACCTCGAGTTGGATAATGAAACGGTAGAAAACATCAAGGGTATCGTCTCAGACCTTAAATCAGCTGTCATCAAGGGTGATACCGTCTATTTCTTTAAAGTTGATGGCAAGATTTATAAGGTCAAGGCTTCCGTATCAGACGACCTTCCTTACCTCGAAAATGGTCAATCCTTTGAAGGTCAAGTTGGAAAAGATAATTACCTCAAGACCTTTAAAGTACAATAATACTCTTCGAAAATCAAATTCAAACCACGTCAGCTTTGCCTTGCCGTACTCAAGTACAGCCTGCGGCTAGCTTCCTAGTTTGCTCTTTGATTTTCATTGAGTATAAAAATAGGTTTTCTCAGTTCAAGGAGAAAAAAAGATAAATTCTTATCTATCTTAACAAGCTTAGCTGGCACAGCCCTTGTTCTCGTGGCTATCTGATTAGGATGACCAAAATAAACAGAGAAACCTCGGTATGAACCGAGGTTTTTAAGATGAAATTCTTGGTCGTGGTTGAAAAATATGCTACACTAACAATATGAAAATTTTAATCCCAACAGCAAAAGAAATGAACACAGACCATCCTTGTATCGAAGCGCTCCCCTTGAGGGAAGAAAGTCAGGTAGTCCTTGACTCACTGGCGCACTACTCAGCCAGTGAATTAGAGACTTTTTATAAGGTATCTGCCGAGAAAGCAGAAGAAGAGTACGCTCATATTCAAGCTCTAAAAGATTACAGGGCTAAAAACTATCCAGCCTTGAAACTTTTCGATGGTCTCATGTATCGTCACATCAAACGAGATGGGTTAACCGAGGCTGAACAAACCTATCTTGAAAATCATGTCCTGATTACCTCGGCTTTATACGGTGTTGTCCCCGCCTTGTCGCCCATGGCTCCTCACCGTTTGGATTTCTTGATGAAGTTAAAAGTTGCTGGTAAGACTTTAAAGAGTCATTGGAAGTCAGCCTATGATGAGGCGCTTCAGGATGAGGACTTGATATTCTCACTCCTATCATCAGAGTTTGAAACCGTATTTTCGAAGGAAATCAGAGAAAAGATGGTGACCTTCAAATTTATGGAGGACAAGGCAGGTCAGCTGAAAATCCACTCAACTATTTCAAAAAAAGCACGTGGCGCCTTTTTGACCGCCTTGATAGAAGGGCAAGTTCATACAGTCGAACAAGCTCGCCAGCTCAGTTTTGCAGGTTTTGACTACCGACCTGATTTATCAAGTGATTTAGAACTCGTCTTTGTGAAACAAGCATAAAACCAGCTCATTCGAGCTGGTTTTTGCTAGATTAGTTGATGGCTACAAGAAGGTCGTCCGCTTGTTTTGCAAGTGATGAAGCAGTTGCTTCTTCTAACACCAATTTTCCGTCTGCCCAAGCAGAGTCATTGACACGAGCAGCTGTAAAATCACCAACGACTTGTGTACGGATAAATGGCAAGAGGTCTTTGTAAATAGCAAAGAGTTGATCGTGACCAGCATTGGCTACAGATGAGACAGTAACAAACTTGTCTTGGAGGGCAGAAGCACCACGTGTATCAGACAAGTCAATGGCGCGAGAGAGCCAGTCAAGCAAGTTTTTCACTGTTCCAGGGATAGAGAAGTTGTAGACTGGAGAGAAGATCCAGATAGCATCCGCAGCAAGGACTGCTTCACGAGCAGCAGCTACAGCTGGATGAGTTGGAACTTCCAAATCTTGGCTGAAGAGAGGAACAGCTGAGTAATCAAGATAGCTAACTTCTGCTTTTCCAGCAAGTGCTTTTTCAGCTTCGAGGGCCATTTGGTGGTTGAAAGAACCTTGGCGAAGTGAACCGACGATAAATAGTACTTTTTTAGACATGATGTGTCTCCTTTAGTTTAAAATTCAAAGAGCGAGCCCTTTTGTTACCATCTATGTTACAACAAATGATACTAATTAGTAATAATTTTGCTCACAAATTTTTAAATTTTTTTAAAATGCGGATTAAATCTTCCTTTTCGCCATCTTCCAAGATGCTGAGTGCTTCTACGATCGAATCGATATGGTCAGGAAGAACCTCTTCGATTTTTCTGCGTCCTGCAGGTGTTAATTTCAGGAAAAAAGAGCGACGATCCTTGGAGTCGCAAGTTCTAGAAATCCACCCATCTCGAACCATATTTCGAATGACAACAGTCATGTTTCCAGAAGTGGCCAACATTTTTTCAATCAAATCCTGAATGCGTAGTTCCCCCTTGCTATAGA